>JBFILF010000103.1:0-13507 GCA_041599835.1 Pirellulaceae bacterium | reverse complement strand
GCCAAACTCGTCGGTCAGATTTTCAATCGACTTTTATGACCGTGCATTTCTGCCAAAACCGGGGCGCCAATACGGCCCGTCAACGCGGACTGTTGGCTACAGACTGAACAATGCGTTTAACCGTCAATGGCAAATTGCGGAGAACGATTTCAGTGGGAATTACCGGACTTTTGCAGCAGGCGAGCACGACGGTGACTTAGATCAGCCTGGCGTTTTCCACGTGCTCCATCCTGGCCACCAATGCCACGGACAATCCTCGGGGCGTCCTCGTCCAGATCGTTTTAATACGACCCGCCAGATCATCACATCCGAATCGGCCAAATCAGCACATCAAGCAGTTGGCGCGATCCGCTGCGTCCCTGGGCACGTTCAGTTCCACGACCGAGTCAATCGTCCGAATCGTGGACGTGTCCATGCTCGATTTCGTCGGCGGTGGCATCGCGAATCTCGCGGACGGTAACGTCAAAGTTCAGGTTCACTCCGGCCAATGGGTGATTGGCATCGATGGTCACCACTTCTTCGGCAACTTCGACGATCGTAATAACCATCGGTCCATTGTCCGAATCGACCCGAAACTGCATGCCGACGCTCAGTTCGGCAATCCCCCCGAATTGATCGCGCGGCAGATTCTGTCGCAACGATTCATTTCGTTCGCCATAAGCATCGGCGGGAGCGACCGTCACCTGCAGTTGATCGCCCACTGCCTTGCCTTCCAGTTCCCGTTCCAGGCCAGGAATGATACCGCCGGATCCGTGCAAGTAGGACAGGGGCTCGCGACCCTCCGATGAGTCGACCGTTCGACCTTCGTCGTCGGTCAGCGTGTAGTCGATGGCTACAACCGTGTTTTTCGCAATGCGCATGGCTCAACAACCGCTTTTTTGTTTCGAGTGACTTGCAAATTCCGCGCGGCGACACGCGTCGCCAACACAGCGGAACCACGCAGACAAGCAGGCGAGCAAAGCAGGCAACGCCAACCAATAAAGAGCCAACAGAACGTGCTCAATTCGACATGCCGATCTTTCATCAATATATTTCAAATTGGTAATGCCTCCCATCCCTCACTGCATCGATCAGGCTCAAGCATGCTGTTTGCAGGCAATGGGACTGGATCCAAATCTGGCGGTTTGCTGAAAACCGCAGGGCATCGATTTTTTTCGCATACTTCTTTTGACCAACGGGGAACGCGGAATTCAGGTGGTTTGCCGAAAATTGGATAAACCCTGGATAGCCGTTTACAATGGTGCCACCCCACACGCTTGCCCCCGGCCGGAAATCTGCCTGTTCCCCAAATCAGCGAGGTGCACAAATGAAGAGCTGTTCAGGTTTGATAGCGATTGTGATCGTATGTTGCGCACTGGTTTCCTCAGCGAGAGGGCAAGCCAATATTACCGGGTCATCGATTACCCACAATTTCAATCTGGCGGGACCGGCGGTGGATGATTTGGACGTGGTGCCCGCCGGTCACACTCTTTCCGATTGGGCCGTGTGGGATACGGCCACGATCACGTCCAATGAACTGGTGGGTGGCCCGGCTACCTTCGGCAATTTGTCGCTAACCTGGTTGTTCGGCCCGACTCTTGGTCTCCCCGCCAATTTTCAATCGTGGTCCTTGTCGTACAGCAACGCACAAAACGCCGCGCCTCCCTCGGGCAGTAATTTTGGTTACGGCGAAGAGTCTGCCACGACCTTTGACACCGGCACGTATGCCGTCGACATCACGCCGAATTTGCCGATCGGCAGCAGCGGGACGATTCGCGTGTTCGGAGAAACCGATTGCGGTTCGTTCTTTGGAAGTATGATGTGCGACAACATGATTACGACGGACATTGGTGGAGCTGCTGACGCGGATGGCGATCAAACGTGGTCGATGAACACGGCGCCTGAAGTCCGCGACAGTTGGATGTACGAGTTTACTTTTGAAAATTACAACGGCGAGACGTTCAACTTTCAAATTGAAACGACGTTCATCGTAACCAACCCGCGGTTGAACATTGCGGCCGTGCAAATTTCCAGTGTTGATCCGATTGTCCCGACCTGCCCAACGGCTGTCACGGTCACCTTGGGTAGCGTCAATTCGGGAACGGTGGCCGACGTTTGTGACAGCGACGACACGTACCTGATCCTCGACCCTCAGTTTCAATCCGCCCGATACCAATTGATCTTTTTGCTCGATGCCACGGCATCCACCGATTGCCCGACGGCACTGGAGTTCACACTGGAGTCGCGGATGGTGACATTTGTCGGAACAGTCGACCAACGAACAGAGCTGTTCAATTACAACACGGGTAACTTTGAAGTCGTCGACAACCGGCTTGCCAGCTCGACGGATACCGTCGTGACCATCACGCCGGGAGGCGATCCAAAACGGTTTGTCGAGCCTGTCACGGGTGCCATGCAGGCGCGGATCCGCTACCAGAACAGCTTGCCGTTTTGGGTCACGCGCACAGCCAGCTTGTATTTGCCATTCCGTACCCGTGTCGACCAAGCGATTTGGACCGTGACGCCGTAAGTTGC
Organism: Pirellulaceae bacterium; assembly: GCA_041599835.1. Taxonomy (GTDB): domain Bacteria; phylum Planctomycetota; class Planctomycetia; order Pirellulales; family Pirellulaceae; genus CAJQPP01. Next base: position 10,993 of record JBFILF010000103.1, on the reverse strand, counting down.
CTTCGTCCCTTTAATTGTTTTGGCCCCGTATTAAAAGCCCGGGCCGCCGTCGAGCGATGATCATTTGTGCCGGCACCTTACATTCGGAGATTTGTTACGAGCCACGATGTTCGACTAAGGGACCAACGCATGCTTTATTTGCAAACCATGTGTTTCGTTTGCCTGCTGTGGTGGGTCCAACTCGACGATCTGGTGGCTCAGCCCGTGCGTGCGGTGCCCGAGCAAATCCGACAGGCGTTCCAGTTGGATCCGTTTTACCAAAAGTGCCTGTTGGTGGATGGCTTTCCCGTGATCGGTTCGGATCGCGTTTCCGACGCAGCCATACGTGAAGCGGCTTGGATTGTCCGACAGATGCTGGGCAATCGCGACGACATTTTGCGGGCCATGGTCGGCAACAAGACGCGCATGGCGGTCATGGCACACAACGAGTACACCACCGATGTGCCGGAGCACCGGCATTTGGCCCCACGCGTGTTCTGGGACCGCCGCGCCCGGGGATTGGGGGCCACGCCGAGGGCGCCAGCCGTTAGCTGCGCCGAGGAAAATTTGCTTTGTCATCCGGGCGATCCTTACTCGACCGAAAATATCTGCATCCACGAGTTTGCCCATGCGATTCACGAAATGGGCATGAAAGACGTCGACCCCAGCTTTGACAAACGACTTCGCGACGCATACCGGCTGGCGCTGGCAAAGGGATTGTGGAAAGACACTTACGCCGCAGTCGACCACAAGGAGTATTGGGCGGAAGCCGTGCAGAGCTGGTTCGATGACAACCGCGAAAGCGACGCCTTGCACAATCACGTCAATACGCGCGACGAACTCCGGGAGTACGACCCAACGCTGGCCGCGCTCTGCGAGGAAGTGTTTGGCGACGGCGATTGGCGTTATCGCAAGCCGATGGTGCGCGACGCCGCGGATCAAAGACATTTGAGCGACGTCGACTTTGAAAATTTGCCACGATTTAACTGGCGCGACGAAGCGATTCCGGCCCAACCACGCGTGTTAATTCAAACGACGGCAGGCGATATCGAAGTGGAATTGGAGGCCGAGCAAGCACCAAAAACCGTGGCGAACTTCTTGCATTACGTCCACCAGGGTCATTATTCCAATGGATCGTTCCACCGCACCGTCACCCCACACAATCAGCCCGACGACGAAATCAAAATTGCGGTGATCCAGGCTGCCGCCGATCCTGACATGCAGGACCAATTCCCCGCGCCGATTCCGTTGGAACGGACCCGCGATACGGGGTTTCGTCATCTAGATGGAACCATTTCGATGGCCCGTGACCTACCCGATTCCGCCCAAGATCATTTTTTTATTTGTATCGGCGACCAACCGGAACTCGACTTCGGTGGTCGGCGGAACCCGGACGGGCAGGGCTTTGCGGCGTTTGGCCGCGTCACGAAAGGCATGGACGTGGTCCGCAAGATTCACGGCGGGTCGGCCGACGGTCAGAAACTTCAGCCGCCGATTCAGATTCAACGAGCGATTCGATTAAATTGACAAAAAATGCGGCCGACCCAAGGTTTTGGAGGATACCCGGATCGGCCACACGTTCAATAATCGTTAGCGATAAACTTAACCGTCGCTACCGCCGCGGCCACCTCGACCGCCTCGGCCACGGCCCGGTGGCAGCGCGTCCTCTGGCATTTCAAACGCTTCGCCTTTCAATTCGTCAAGCTTTTTGTTTTGCTCGTCGGTGAGGACCGCGAACAGCTCAGAGTTGACTCTTTCCATCAGCTCCGGCACTTTCTGCATGGCTTGTTCCCGCCCTGCGGATTGAAACAGTTCCATCATTTGCGAACGCACGCCGGCCTGGATTTCCTGCATTCGTTCCTGTTGCTCTTGGCTAATGCCCAGATCATGTGCAATCACTGGATCCCGTAATGCTGCGGCACCGGCCACTTGTACGTAAATCTGATTGAGCCGTTTGATTTGATGCTCGAGCAGGACGTCCGAAAGTGTTTCAATTTCCGCTTGGACTTGCTCCAGGCTCGGTCCGCCGGGTCCTTGACCACCACCGAACCGACTTCGTTGCCCAGCCGCGCCACCGGCATCGCCGCCGCGGCCGCCGTCACCGCCACGGCCGCCTCCACCAGCGCCACCGCGGCCGCCGTCACCACCACGGCCGCCTCCACCAGCGCCACCGCGGCCGCCTTCGCCGCCGCGGCCGCCTCCGCCAGCACCACCGCGGCCGCCAGCGCCACCGCGGCCGCCACGACCAGCCTGGGCATCTTCTGCCGCCTGGCCACCGCCGCCTCGGGCCCCGCGTGGACCGGCAGGGGGCAAGGCTTCAATATCGGCAAGCTGATCCTCGGTGACTTCCAACTCTTTTTGCACGGCATCGATTCGAAGCAGGGCGGTTCGACTCGCTCGAAATTGTCCGAAACCACGTCCACCGCGCTGCTGAGCTTCCAAACTTGAGGCAAAAAAGACGGCCAGGGTGGCCACCGCGGGGATCAAAACTCGTAACTGCATGGAAATGCTCCTGAGAAAAAATGTGAGAAAAATCGGCTAATCCAAATGTTTTGGGAGGAATGCCTGTCCGGGAAAGCGATTTTTCTCGTGTCTTGATGAACAGCGCGAAATGGTGGTTGCTGGCAACGGCAGATCAAAGTTAAACCGGCGGGGCCCAACAAAGTTCCGTTGCAAGAAAAAGATTCAGCGGCCGATACGCACGTGCTTGCGCCGTGCGCTCGTCTTGCGTCATGGCCTACTCTGCGCGCAACCACGGCAGGGTGAACCGGGCGAACACCAGCGTTTCATAGGGGCCTTCCGCGCCAGCTTCGTACAAGCAACCAATCGAACGGTCTGGCAACACCGTCAAGCTGGAATACGCTGCAGGCCCTTCGTGCAATGTTTTTGCCACCGGCCACGTCTGGCCTTCATCCGAACTGACCCGCACCGTCAACCGATGACGCTGTCCGGACGAAGCCGGATTGGAAAAGAGCAAGACGCTTTTTCGAAACGCGTCGGTGTTGTGTTTCAGAAAACTGGCCTGGCAAATCGGCTCGATCAAAACGTCGTCGAACGTCAAGGTCTCCCAAGACTCTCCGCCATCGTTACTGATCGCCACGGCCCGTTTTCCGCCGCGCTCGGGCGTTTTCCCTTCAGTCCCCCAGTAATTGCGCATGTTGATCATCAGTCGACCGTCGTGCAGTTCGACGACCTGGCATTCGTCGGTGTGATCGGCGACGCTACCACCCAGCTGCCACGACTGTCCATGGTCGTCGCTATAAAACACATGAGACAGCTTGACCCATGTGCCGTTTTTCATTTCGCGGTGATCGCAGGGGATGACTAGACGTCCGCGGTGTTGTCCGCGCGTCAGTTGAATTCCGACGCCGGGACCCGTCGCATACCATCCCCAGCCATCACGTTTGACATCCGCGGTGATCTCCACCGGCCGTGACCAGGTCACGCCGTCATCGTCACTGCGTGTGATCAATACGTCGTCATTATTGCGGCAAAACGGCATCCAGATTGTGCCGGTCGTCTGGTCCACGACCGGACAGGGATTTCCGATCGTGATCTTGTCATCGCCACCTTCTTCGTAAACTACCGATAGCTCGCTCCAACTTTGACCAAAATCGGTGCTGCGTTTGATTACCAAGTCCAAATCGCCATGATCACTGCGACTGGATTTGCGGCCCTCGCACGTCGCCAACAGCGTTCCGGCGGGCGTGGTCAGCAACGAGGGAATGCGAAACGTGTGATAGCCTTCGCGGCCGCTGGCAAACACCTCCGTTTGGAACAGCTGGTCATCAGCGTCTCGCGTCAGCGGCTGGGCAATTTCCACGTGACCGGCGGGCCGCGCACGCTTCGCCGGGTGCGCATCGCCGTCACCCAAGTCGCTGCGCATCTCGTTCAGCAATGATTGCAGCCGATTTACCACGTCGGGAAAATCTGCCGCTACGTTTGTTGTCTCACCGATGTCACGCGACAAGTCATACAGTTCCGGCGCCGGCAACTCGGCGGGTTGGTTTCTGTTGGGCCGCCGTTTAACAAACAGCTTCCATTTCCCCGCGCGAACCGCGTTTAAATTACCTTGAAAATAATAGTAGTACGCCTCATGCGGCGACGGTTGGTTGTCAATCAACAACTGCCCAATGTCGCGACCGTCGATCACGCGATCATCCGGCAATTTGGCCCCGGCCAGTCGCGCAAACGTCGGGTACAAATCAAAGCTGACGGCAACTTCGTCACTTTGGCTGCCAGCCGGTATGTGGCCGGGCCAACGCGCGACGCAACAAACGCGGTGCCCGCCTTCCCAGGTGGTCCCTTTGCCCCCGCGCAGGTTCCCATTGCTTGCGCCGTGATGAACTGCACCTCCGTTGTCGGAGGTAAAAATCACAAGCGTGTTTTCGTCGAGGCCGTGTTGCCTGAGCTTGTCCAAAATCTGGCCGGTCGACCAATCGATTTCTTCCACCGCGTCGCCCCAGGGTCCGTTGGCCGAGCGGCCCGCAAAATTCTCCGAAGCGTATTGAGGCCAGTGGGGCATCGAGTGCGGCAGGTACAGAAAGAACGGCCGATCGCGGTTTTCTTCAATAAAACGCAATGCCTCGTCGGTATATCGCCGGGTGATGTACCGCTGATCGGGTTCCAATTCGACAACCTGTTCGTTTTTCAGCAGCGGCGTCGGCGGGTACATATTGATCGGGCGGTCCATCTTGCCCATGTCATTGGAAAACGGAATGCCAAAGTAGGAATCAAAACCGTGGCGCGTCGGCAAAAACTCGGGCTGATCTCCCAAGTGCCACTTGCCGACAATGGCCGTCGCGTATCCTTGCTCGCGCAACAACTCGGCGAGGGTTATTTCCTGGGAACTGAGCCCCCGCCGGTTGCCGGGAAACAAAACCCATTGGCCTTGTGCACTTTCGTGCAGCCCGACCCGTTTCGGGTAACAGCCGGTCATCAGCGACGCCCGTGAGGGCGTGCATACGCCGCACGTCGCATAGAAACCGGTCAGCCGCATGCCCTCCCGCGCCATGCGGTCGATGTGGGGCGTGCGGTGTTGCGTTGAGCCGAACGCCCCAATATCCGCGTAGCCCAGATCGTCGCAATATATAATGATGAAATTCGGCCGTGGGGACCGGGCGTTTTGCGCTGCGATCGGCAAAGTCTTGATGCCGGCGCCCGCAACGATGGTGCTGCCCGCAACTATTCCGCAAAGCCACCAAGTTAAAATGATCGTAATTCGCCGCATCGCGTTCTCCCCTAACCGAACTCGCGAAGAATTCGGAAGATCATAGGCCAGTTGGAAGGCGGAAAAACTAACCGGATTGTATCGGGGTCGAAACTGTTTGAAACCATGTCGTCGCGTCGATCCCTCGATTGCCAAAGGCGACGGAAGCCAACTCGTTGAAAGCCACCCAATGTCACTTGATTCATTGCGCCAGAAAATCGACCAGATCGACCAACAACTGGTTGAGTTAATCAACGAACGATCCAAAATTGTCGTCGAAATCGGTCAACAGAAGCGCGGAGACCAAACCCCGATATACGCGCCGCACCGGGAAGCCGAGGTGCTCAACAAAATCCTGGGCAACAACGCTGGTCCCACGCCGGCCAAGACAATCGAAGCGGTTTATCGCGAAATCATGAGCGGCAGTTTCGCTCTGGAGCAACCGCTGCGCATCGGGTTTCTCGGCCCCAAGGGCACGTACAGTCACGTGGCGGCCACACGCCATTTTGGCTCCAGCGTGGAATTTGAGGATTTACACGCGATCGAAGGCGTCTTTGAAGAAGTCGCCCGGGGCCACGTCGATTACGGTCTGGTTCCCATTGAAAACAGTACCGGCGGCAGCATCATCGAAACCATGGACGCGTTTCTGCAATACTTCAATGACGTCAACATCTATGGCGAATTGCAGCTGGCCGTGCATTGCAGTTTGTTGGCCAATTGCAAACCGGACGAAGTCAAAACCGTGTATTCCAAGCCGGAAGCGCTCAGTCAATGCCGACATTGGCTGGCCACTCAGTACCCGCACGCCCGGCAGGTGACGATGGAAAGCACGGCGGCAGCTGCCCAACGGGCCAAGCAGGAGACGACGGACGATCCAACCAGCGGCGCGGCGGCTATTGGCAGTTCGCTGGCTGGTGAAATCTACGGACTTCACGCGCTGTTCGAACAAATTGAAGACCGCCGCAACAACATCACGCGTTTCCTGATTATCTCGCGCGAGACGACTGAGGTGTCGGGCAACGACAAAACCTCAATGATGTTTACCACCCGCGACAAGCCCGGCGCGCTGGTCGACGTGCTGAACGTATTCAAGCAGGCCCAAATCAACCTGACGCATATCGACAAGCGGCCCAGCGTTGGCGTCAACTGGGAATACACGTTCTTCATTGACGCGATTGGACATCGCAAGGAATCGCGGTTTGCCGAGATCATCGGCGAGGCCCGCGCGCACGCACAGCAACTAACTGTGCTCGGCAGCTACCCCTGCAGCGAGCGCGTGTTGTAACCGCCACCGATACGAGGTTGACACGCCGCGCAGCTGTGGTTGTTGTTCATGCTGCTGGCGTTGCTGGCAGCCGTAACACAGGCTCGATTTCCCCTTATCGGATTCGCCCAGCTCGCTGTTATTTGGGTAAGGCGGGCGGGTAATGCGGACGGAATCGACATCCGCAAGTGGGATTTGAATCGATTATCTCGAATGGCCATGAAGACGGTCCGCAAAAATCTTCGAGTGCTTGACATTGGCCGAGTCGTCGCTGACTATTGAAGCTTCCTCGCAAGTTGATGCGTCGACTACTAATTGGCAGGACTGAACGATCATGAACCAAAGTGCATTTTTACGTTTTGAAGTTGTGCGTGACCGTCTGATCAGACTGTCATTGTTTTGGGTGTTTTGCTGGACGTTGATCGTGCTTTGGGCCACTCCCCTGTGGGCCAACGAAACGATCGCTACGGCGATTACCGGTGCCAAGATTGTAACGCAGCCCGGCGAGGTGATTGAATCGGGAACACTCGTCATTCGCGATGGATTGATCGAAGCCGTCGGAGTGGACATCGAAGTTCCCTTTGACGCCAAGCAAATCGACGGCGCAGGTCTGGTGATTTATGCCGGCTTCATCGACGCGGGCACGACTAAAGGGCTGCCCGAGGGCGACGAGGATACCCGGCAGACCGGCTCCGGAGTCGATCGCCGCGATATTGATCTGGCGACCCAGATCGCCGCTGCCACCCACGAAGTGAACCGAAAAGGAATCTTTCCCGACTATCCTGCGGCCCGATTCGTCGACATCGACGATGATGATGCGAAAGCCTGGCGGCAAGCCGGTTTCACGACGGTGCATGTAATGCCAACTGGCGAAATCATGAATGGCACCAGCGTGGTGGTGGCGCTGGCCAATCCCGATACCACGCCGACCCGAGACAGGATTCTCCGCGACGATTTTGCGGCCATCGCCGGTTGGCGATCGTCGGGACGCGGCTACCCCACCAGCTTAATGGGCAGCGTGGCTCACCTTCGTCAAACGTTACTCGACGCCCAACATTATCAGACCAGCTGGGAAATCTTTGATCGCGTCCAACGCGGCATCAAACCGCCGCCCCACGATCCGGCGATGGAAGCGGTCGGAGAAATTCTCAAAGGTGAAATGCCCGTCGTTTTTCCCGCCTCGAACATCGATGAAGTCTACCGGGCACAAAGCCTGGCCGACGAGTTCGGATTCGATGTGATCTTTGAAGGCGTTCAGCACGGTTACAAGTTGGTGGGCGAGTTACAAGATGTTGATGTCCCATTGATTTTGCGACTGGATTTTCCCGACAAGCCGGAGCTGGGGGAAAACCCGGGCAGAGGTAGTCGCGGTTTCGGTGGCCGCCGCCGTCCATCGTCAGATGAAGAACAGGAAATCGACAAGCGGATCCCAGTGGCCCGCGGCGTTTTGGAAGACCGCACCGAAAAATGGGAAAGCCGCGTCAAGAACAGCGCAACCTTGGCCGAGGCCGGCGTGGCGTTCGTGTTTTCCACCAACGGCAGCAAAGACGTTGACACCTTTGTGGAAAATCTGCGGTTGGCCATCGAACATGGATTAAGCGCTGATGACGCCTTGCGCGGCTTGACAGTCCAACCCGCAAAACTGTTCGGCTTGGATAACCAGCTGGGCACGATCGAAGCCGGCAAGATCGCCAATCTGGTGGCAATGACTGGCGATTTGGCCGACAAGGAAACGAAAGTCAAATACACGATCGTCAACGGGGAAATGTTTGAATTCAAGGAGGACGACGAAAACGGCGATGCGCGGGCCCGCGGCAGGCGCGGCGGACGACGAGGAGGTGCGGGACGACGAGGCCAAAGCGAGCCTGACGAGCAAACTCAGTCGGAGTCCAGCGACGAAGAACAAGAAGGTGATGAGGAAAAAGACGAAGACAAGGAGGAAGAAGAAGACGAGGAAGAAATCCAGGTTGTTGACTGGCCCATTGAAACTGATCAATTGCGAATCCCGGCCACGCAAACCGGCGGCAACGTATTTATCGAAAAAGCCAACGTGGTCACCGCCGTCAATGGAACTCTGGCAAACACTTCGATTCTGATTCGGGACGGCCTCATCGAGTCCATTGGTCCGGACCTGACGCCGCCGCAGGGATTCACGGTAATCGATGGGCAAGGCTGCTGGGTTATGCCCGGCATTATCGATTGCCATTCACATATGGTTGCTGGCGGCAATGAGGGATCCTTGTCTGTGACCCCCGAAGTCCGCGCGATTGACAACATGCGAAGTGACGATTTGACGGTTTATCGCGCCGCGGCCGGTGGCGTGACGGCCGCCAACGTATTGCATGGCAGCGCAAACACGATCGGTGGTCAGCGCGTGGTGATCCAGATGAAGTACAACGCCAATCCGCGCGACCTGATTTTCAAAGGCTTTGCGCCGGGGATCAAGTTTGCGCTGGGTGAAAACGTTATTCGCAACGAAAACCGCTACCCCAATACACGCATGGGCGTGGAATCGGTGTTGCGGCTGGCATTTGAACGAGCGCGGCAGTACAAGGCGGATTGGAAACGCTACAACGAATTGTCGGATGACGAAAAGGCCAAAACGATTCCGCCGCGTCGCGATTTGCGACTGGAAGCACTGCAACAGGTTTTAGACAACGAGTTGCTGGTGCATTGCCATTGTTACAACGCCGGCGAAATCCTGATGCTGCTGCAAACATTTACCCGCTACGGCATCGAACATCTCACACTGGAACACGGGCTGGAAGCGTTCAAGGTCGCGCCGGAAGTCGTAAGCTTCGGAAAAAACGGCGCCCACTTGTCAACGTTTGCTGATTTCTGGGGCTACAAAGTCGAAGCCTACGATGCCGTGCCCTACAATGTCGCGGTGATCACAGCCGCCGGCGGCGTGGCAATCCTTAATTCGGACAGTGGCGAACGCGTGCGGCGACTCAATCATGATGCCGCCAAAATGGTTCGCTGGGGCGGCATCAGCTATCAAGACGCAATACGCACCATCACGTTGAACCCGGCGATCGCCTTGCGGTTGGACGACGTCGTGGGTTCGATCGAAGTTGGCAAAAAAGCTGACTTGGCTTTGTTCAACGGTCATCCGCTGAATACGTTTGCCCGTCCGTTTATGACGTTGATCGGCGGCGAAGTGGTGTTTGAACGCGGCGGTGAGCGTGGCGGCCCTTACCCGCTGGAAGATAAATCAGGCGTGCAGGCCAGCCTGCCCGAAGTTAACGCCGACGGCGTGTACGCAATCAAAAACGCAATGGTATATCCAGTTTCGGCCCCTCCGATTCCCAACGGCACGATTGTGATCCGTGATGGAAAAATTGCGTCAGTCGGCGGCGGCGACACGGCTGTGCCGGACGGGGCAACTGTAGTCGACGGTTCCAATCTGCAAGTTTACCCGGGATTGATTGACGGCGGTTCGACCGTCGCCGTCAGCGACTTGGGTCTGTCTGACGCCGCGGAACAAGGTGAAATCAAAGCCAGCCTGGAGGTGGCGACCGCGCTCAAACCGGACTCACCGCTCATCGGCATCGCGCGATTCACCGGACTTACCAGCTCGGTGACGACTCCATCATCCGGCCTCGTTTCGGGACAAAGCGCGTTGGTTCAGTTCGACGGTTGGAACTTTGATGAATTGGCGTACGTGCCGCAACTGGCACTGGAAATGGCGTTGCCCAGCAAAAAGGCGGGCAATATGCCGGCCGAGCGACGCCGATTTGGACCGCCTCGGCGCGAACCGGACGAAGAGCAATCCGATCGCCCGGTACCGGAGACGTCACCCTACGATCGAGTAATAAAATTGTTTGCCGATGCCCGCGAATATGATCGCATCAAACAGGCAGCCCAGGAGCGCGGCAAGCGCGGACCCGATTTTGACAGTCAGCTGGAAGCCGTCATTCCATTTGCCCGAAAGGAAAAACCGGTCGTCATTCGCGTGCGTTCCGCAACGGATATCCTGGATGCAATTGATTTTGCCAAAGAGCTTGATATCAAAGCTGTTTTGCGCGACCAAGGCACGGAATCCTGGAAAGTCGCCGACAAAATCAAAGAGGCCGGTATTCCGATTTTGATCAGCTCGGTGACCCAGTCGGTCTCCAGCAGCTACGATCCGTACGATACGGTGTATTCACTGCCAGCCAAACTGCACGAGGCAGGTGTGCTGTTTGCCTTTTACACCGGCAGCAACACGCATGCCCGCGACCTGCCGCTGTCTGCTGGGATTGCCGTTGGATTTGGGTTGCCCGAAGACGCAGCCATCGCCGCCTTGACCGGCAACACAGCCCGGATATTTGGAGTTGACGACCAGGTGGGAACGCTGGACGTGGGCAAACGGGCCGACATTATCGTCACCGACCGCAGCCCATTGCAGGCGACGTCCAACGTGATTCACATGTTTATCGGCGGTAAACCGATTGACGTCGACGACAACATGCACACCGACTTGTACAAGAAGTACATGAAACGGCTCAAGCGACATGGCGCGGAGCTGGAAACCAGCGTTCCCCAATAAGGTGAAACAG
>JBFILF010000102.1:0-13677 GCA_041599835.1 Pirellulaceae bacterium | reverse complement strand
GTCTAAGGGGCCCGCCGGGCTGCTGATGAATAATGGCCACCGACTGTTTATCAGCGCTAAAACAACTGTTAACGATGTTCAGTTTGGCGTCAGGTAACCATCGGGGATTCTCCGCACCCTGCGAATCATCGAGGATAGTTTTCGGTGATTCCGCAAAGACGATTTGCGTTTCGCTGATGGCCCTTTGCCAAAAGTCCGGTCGTTGTTGCGCGGTCCAGCGGTGCAAATCGGCATAAGTGGGCAGTCCCAATTCGCGCATCCATCGAGTCAAATTGGCTTCCGACAAGACGTTCTCATCCGGCCACCACATCGGGTTTTGAGACAGCTGACGATCTGGAAACGTCTGCTGCCACAACCAGCGCAGGGCTTCAGCGGCAATGGGCGACTGGCGGGCCACGCGGCAGGTGGCTTGCCATTTTTGTTCCGGCGTGGGATCGCTCAACGACTCGATCGCTCGTTGAATGCGATCGCGAACCGAATCCGAAACGGGCCAATGGACGACTTGATCGGGCATACGCCAATTATCGCTAGATTTAGCAGTCGGCAAACACCCCACTGGCACCGGCCGTCACGGGTCCGGGTGCACTTCAAATCGCTCGCGCGTCGTACAGTACTCTCGGCCGCCCAATCGTCCCAGCGCGTCGAGCCGGCCCGCGTCGATTCGGCCTCTGTCGTCAATCACTTTTGGATCGACGTGAAACAAGATGATTTGCCCAATGATTACGTTGGCCGCCAATGCACCCGTGCCGACATTGACGATCTGGATCAGTTGGCATTCCATTTGAACCGGCGAACCGGCTACTCGTGGTGGACGAACGCGTAGCGAAGGCAGCGGCTGCAAGTCTGCGATGTCAAATTCGTTGATGCGCTGGTCGAAATCGCCCGACGTTTTGACCATTGCGTCGGCCATACGGTGCGGCACGATGTTCACCACAAATTGTTCAGTTTGGCGGATATTTCGCGTCGTGTCTTTTTCGCGCCCGTCCGGCCAGTTGGTCGGTGAGAACATGATGGCCGGCGGCCGCGAGCACAACCCGTTAAAGTAACTAAACGGCGCCAAGTTGACGTAACCGTCGGCGGAACAAGAGGAGACCCAGGCAATGGGCCGCGGCACGATGGTGCGAGTCATTAACGCGTAGACGTCGCGGATTTCGAGTTGGTCGGGATCAAATTGCTGCATGAAAGCTCGTAATAGAATTTGCGCGGCATTCGAAATGCTGGCCGGCTGTGTGCAAAGTCCGCGTGACTTTGGTTGCCCACCATGCTTACCTGGCACCAAACACGGGTTGGGAGTCTTTGTCCTTCGTGGCAATCCAACTCATGGGGTAATCCGCATCTTCTAACTGCAGCGCCTGAGCCGTCAAATGCAGCCGGCGATCGGTATCGAACATCACTGCCATTTCCTCGGTCCGGTCCATGTCCATGCTGGCCATGATCGTACCGGGATGCGGTCCGTGTGGAATACCACCGGGGTGCAGGGTGATTGATCCCAATCCGACGCCGCGCCGCGAGCCGAATTCGCCGTCGACGTAGAACAGCACTTCGTCCGCCTCTACGTTGCTGTGCACATAAGGAACTTTGATGGCGTCGGGGTGGTGATCCAGGTGCCGCGGCGCAAATGTGCAGATGACAAAACCGCGGCACTCAAATGTCTGCTGGAACGGCGGCGGCAAATGCGTGGTCCCCGTCAGCGGCTCGAAATCCCACGCGTTGAACGTGTATGGATAGATAAATCCGTCCCAGCCCACCACGTCAAACGGGTGGTGGGGCATGGTGATCCGCGTCAGTCGCTCGTGGTCCTTGATCACGATGTCCGTTTCGATTTCTTCGTCGATCGTGTTCAATTCCGCTGGCGAATGGAAATCGCGCTCGTAATAAGGCACGCCCAGGTACATTTGGCCGTCTTCGTTTTGGTACCGTGCCGGGATTCGCACGGACGAAAAGCACTCGAGGATCAAATGGTCCTCCTGCTCGATATCGTCACTTACCAGACGGTAGTTGGTGGTGCGGGGCACCACGATGTAATCGCCGCGGCGATAGGGCACGTGGCCAAACGCGGTTTCCAGCGTGCCGCTACCGTAATGCACAAAGATCACTTCGTCCGCGGCCCCGTTACGATATAAAACGTCTTGTTGCGTGGTCGGCTTGACCCGGTAGGCCACCAAATCTTCGTTAAACAGCATGGGCACACGGCCGGTAATCGGGTCGCCTTTTCGCGGCAATTCCTGCGTTTTCAGATGCCGATGGCTGAGTCCGCCTTCGTCGGCTTTATCCAATTTCATCTCGCCTATTTGTTCCACATGCGTGATGCGGGTTGGCGGCCGCACGTGATACATGATCGAATAGGCGCGATCGAACCCCTGCGTCGTCAACACGTGCTCGTAGTACAGACCTTCGCCGAGAAAACTGTTCGCGGGATCGCGCCGCAACTGCGTATGACGTTTCGGCGGTAGGATTCCAAGTTTGCGATAGCTGGGCATGTTACGTTGTCCGTTTACTGGTAGAATCCGCAAAAAGAAAATTCGCCCGAGGAGGCCACAAATCAGCAGCTAATTCATTGCCTGTTATCTGAACCTTGTGCCCTCTGGCAGGTGATACCGATATAATTAATTGGTGAAACAGGACTCTGTTAGGGCCGCGTCCAAGGTGGGACGGCCGTGTTCGATTCTATTATCTACAAGCGGGAAATGACAACGATGGTTACCGCAGATCTGGGCCTAACGACAACGAAAGCACCGTTTATCGAAAACGCCCAGCGCAAGGGCGAAACGTTTATCCATCAACCATATGAATTGTACAGCGAGGAAAATCAGGAGACGTGGCGAAGGCTCTATCGAAAACTGCGGCCCAAGTGGGAAAAATACGCCACGCGCAAGTTCATGGAAGGCATTGAGAACCTGATGCTGGATCCGCACAACATCCCGCGTCTGGACGACGTCAACAAATTTCTCGAGCCGCTGACCAATTTCAAGGCCAAAGCGGTCTCCGGTTACGTGCCAGCCTACGTATTTTTCGATTGCATTCGCCAGCGCAATTTTCCCACCACGATTACGATTCGCGAGGGCAGGAAACTGGACTATTTGCCCGAGCCCGACATTTTTCACGACATCGCCGGGCATGTGCCGATGCACACCGATCGACGCTTTGCCGATGTGTTGGTGCGTTTCGGCGAAGTCGCACGGCAGGCGGCCTTTCGCGCTCAACAATTGTCCCACGACGACGAAGCCGAGCGGGACAAAATTGTGGAAAGCAACATTCGGGCCATGGCCCGCTTTTTCTGGTTCACCATCGAATTTGGTTTGATGCGACAGGGAGATGAGTTGAAAGTTTACGGCAGCGGATTGCTCAGTTCGGCCGGTGAAATCGAGCACAGTATCGAGTCACCGATCGTCCAGCGGTATCCGATTCAACTGGAATGGGTCATCAATCAATATTTCGAAATTCACCATTACCAGGAATTGCTGTTCATCGTCGATTCGTTCGACCAGCTATTCGATCTGGTCGATGACCTTGAAGTGTGGTTGAAGCAAGGTCGATTGGACAACACTTCCGGAGGTGAACCCAAAATCAACCCCGAAGATTTGCATTCGTTTCTTACCGCGGAACTGGACGACTAACGGCAGGACGCGTGAGGCCCCATGAACAAGCGTCCTCAGGTTTGCGCGGTCACCGGTGGTAGTCGCGGTATCGGCTTGGCCACGGCGATTCGATTCGCTGGCGAAGGTTACCACGTTAGCATCTGTGGGCGAGATCCCGTGAGGCTTGCCGACGCACAGCAACTCATTGCTGCTGCCCAACCCGGACAAGTTTCTGTCTCCATGCACCAGGTGGATCTAACCGATTCGCAAGCCGCACAAACATTCATTGCCCAGACGCTACACGAGTTTTCGGCGATTGACGTGCTGGTCAACAACGCGGCCACTGCGACGCTCAACCACTTGGACGAAATGAGTGATGCCGATTTCGAAGCGGCGGTCAATTTAAATATCCGCGGCCTGTTTTACGTGACGCGAAGTGCGTGGCGGGCAATGAAATCACAAGGGAGTGGCACCATCGTCAATATCTCGTCCCAGGCGGCCGTCGATCCGTTTCCAGGTTTCAGTGTTTACGGATCCACCAAGGCCTGGCTGGAATTGTTCAGCCAAGCACTGGCAGGTGAGGGCAGGGCGCACGGCATCCGCACCTATTGCGTCCGGCCTGGAGCAGTCGAAACGCCCATGCTCCGCGCACTTTTTCCAGATTTTCCCGCCGATCAAACCGTTTCCGCGGCGGAAGTCGCCGAGACCGTGTGGGCGGTCTGTCAGGTGGGATTTGCCAATAGTTCGGGGCAAGTCGTTTCGGTGTCCCGCCAATGACCGACTAAAGCGTTTGACAGGATGAACAGGATCGACAGGATAAAGGAAGATTCAGTTGCGCCGCCAAGGCAAGTTGTCGCTGCGTCGCGATTGCGGTTCGCTGAACGTCCCCCGGCAAATTGGGGCGGTTTCCAACCAGTTGTTGAATGAACGTATCCCGTTCGTCTGGTAAATCCTGTTTCAAATAATGATTTGCCTCACTCGAGAAATTCGCTGCTGCTTGATCCCGCAACCGCAGGGGCTGGTGGACGGTGCGGTCTCCAACTCGTGGGGCGGCTGGCCGTCGGCCAGCGACCTCGCACCATACATCACGCTGCAGTGTAGCTTGAGTGGCGAAATCGATGGCCAGCAGGGGTACCTGTGTAATGTAAAAGAAATTGACGAGCGAATTCGCCGAAATTTTGTGGTGCCCGCTGCGGATCGCTGGCGATCGATGAATCCCCTGTCGCTGGCTCGATTTGCATTCGAAGAAATTTCCAAAGCATTTTCCGATGAATTTGTAGTGAGCGAAGTAATGATCAAAACAACTCCCACGCTGTCGGTTGCGATTCGTGAAAAGGATTCGCCCATGCTTCGCGTGACCCAGCAATTCGAGTTTTCGGCCTCTCACCGCCTGCACAATCCCGATCTTTCCGACGAGGAAAATCTGCGGCTGTACGGCAAGTGCAACAATCCGCTGGGCCACGGCCACAACTATGTCGTCGATGTCACCGTCACCGCTCCGCACGAATCAGAAATGATTTCGCTTACCCAGTTCGAACAAATCGTTAAACAACAAGTGATCGATCGGCTCGATCACAAATACCTGAATATCGAAGTCGAGCAGTTTCACAAATTGAATCCCAGCGTGGAAAACATTGCCGTGGTGATCTGGCGGTTGCTGGAGAATCGGTTGACGCCGTCAGTGCTGGATTGCGTGCGGGTTTACGAAACCCCCAAAACGTGGGCGGATTACGGCGGCCCATGATGTTAATGACGTCAATTTCCCTCTAAAAAATGTCTGGCTCCGATGGCGCGGGGGGAGATTGCTGGATGGCGGGTGGTGGCGGATCGATGCTTGCCGGCGGTTCCGGCACAGGTGTAAAGAGCGCCCAAGCGATAATCGCCATCGCAATCAACACGCCGAAAAACAGGAACCCAAACACCATGGCGGCCCGGGCCAATTGAGTCGTCCCGTTGGCTGGCAACGTGCGGGTGACGTGCGCCGAATACGGGCCCTGCTCAAATTGGGATTTCGTGTTGGGGTCCAACAACACAATCAATGTCCAAACCCCCAGCGGCAGTCCCAATAAAAATCCGGCGTGAATCGGCAAGGCCACCAGAATGGCAATCGCCACCACAAAATGATAACTGCGGAGGCTGCGGATCCTGGTGTAGGCCAGCATTAAAAACACGGCCATTGCGGCCGACGCGTACAGGATAAGCCACGTGACCGGTCCGGCGTCGCTGGCCACCACGCGGGTTGTCAGCCCAAACGTTTTTGAAACCGAATTGCCAATCGACTCGTTGACCCACTGGCCAATTGTGCGGCCGACATCCTCGTTGAACCATGGCAGCGCCGACAACGCCATCAACGAAAAGGCCACGCTGACGATCATCAAATTGAAGATGGCGATCAGCACCAATCCGCCGGCGGGCCAACGCAAACGTCGTTGTACGGTCCGCGAACGCTGGTTCTCCAAACTGGCAGGCTTTTCCGTTGCCGCCGAAACCGGGTAGGGGAGGCCGGCTTGGTTGGCCGTATGCCGGACAAAGTCCATCGCCATCGCCCGATCTTTTTTCCTGGTGGCGATTGTAAATTTGCCTTGTGCACTGTTGGGAATCTCGCTGACAGGTTCCAGGCTGGAGGATTGAATTTTGATCGTGTCCGAAAAGATTCCTGGCCGGTGGGACACGGCGATGATCTCGGAGGCGGGAATGATCGCTTGTTTGCAAGCTGACTTGGTGACTCCGAATCCGTCGTGTATTTCGTATTCAACAATCACATGTTCGTTAGTGACTTTGGCGATACCAATGGCTTCAGCGAACCCGCCGTGCGCATCGGTCTTGAACGGCACGTGGGCCAACACATGCAGTTGGGACGAATCTAACGGTTGCTTTGATGTGGGCGGCGCAGCGCGGCGAGCCCGCAGCCGATTGGTTGAGCTGGCCAGCCGGTTGATTTCGTCGGCCATCTGCTCCGCAAACGGCGTGTTTTTCTTTTCGATGATCAGTCGAATTCGGCCTTGCAGGCTGGTCGGTACTTCGTCAAACGTTTCCAGCTTGTCGGATTGAAACTCGACATTGTCGGAAAATATTCCCTTTCGCACGGTAACGCGCACGATCTCATCCACCGGGATGTTGACGACTTGTTTGCCGGATTTGGCGATGCCCATCGTATGAGTCCGGAACTCCAGTTCGAGATAGGACCCGTCGAAATGCGCGATGCCATGGGCTTCGGAAAACCCGCCGTGGACTTCTTCGATTTTGAATGGCACGTCGATCCGTTTGCGGGGCGGCTGGCCAGCGGCGCGGTTGGGTGACGGGTCTGCCTCCTGTACCGGCGGGATGTTACTGGCGGCTTGGTGCGGTGACGCGCCAGCCGGGGGTCGCACGACCGACTCCACGGCAGTTTTGATTTGGCTGGCCTGTTGGTAACGGCGGGCCGGTTCTTTTTCCAGCGTCCGCAATACGACATCATCCAGCTGGCCGTTTACCGCGGCTTTCTCACTGGGCAATGAAAACCGTCCTAGCGGCAGTTCGCCGGTCAACAGCTCGTAAAACACGACTCCCAAGGAGTAGATGTCCGCGCGATGATCCACCGTTTCGGGTTTTTCAATCTGTTCCGGCGCCATGGAGTTTCGAGTACCGAGAACCTGGCGGGTGCCGGTTAACGTAAAGTCCGCAGCCTGGGGATCGAGCAATTTTGCCAGCCCAAAGTCGGCGATTTTAATTTGGCGGTTTTTTCCAATCAGAATATTTTCCGGTTTGATGTCCCGGTGGATGATCCCTTGATCGTGGGCGTATTGCAGCGCTTCACAAATCTGGGGCACGATTAGCAGCGCGTGTTCCGGTGTGACCGAAGAAGCGGCAATAGCCTCGCGCAGATTGACACCGTCGATCAGTTCCATCACCAGGAAATAATACGGTCCCGCTTGCCCGAAATCGTAGACGATCACAATGTTGGGATGGCTGAGCTTGGCCATGGTGCGGGCTTCGCGAGTAAAACGTTCGGCGAAGCTTGGATCGGTGCTCAAGTGGGGCGAAAGAACTTTGAGTGCCACCCAGCGATCGAGATTGACCTGTCTTGCGCGATAAACCGCCCCCATCCCGCCATGTCCCAACAGCTCGACGATTTCCAAGTTTGGGAAATACTCCGTCAATTCGTCGGGCCGCGGCGCGTAAAACTGGCCTTCGTAAGGTGTCGTTTCATTCTGGACCGGTGGTCGCTGGATTCCCATGCCAATCAAACACCGGGGGCAAGCGCCGCCGGGTGCATCGGCGGGAATCGGGTTGCCACAATTTACACACGAAATGTCCGCGTTCATCACCTTCGCCTCGATTAGCCTTCCAATGGTATTTAAGCGAAAACGACCGGCCGGTTACAGGCAATCTGAAAAAAATCGCCTCCAATGGGCCATAAAAACGGCGATATGTCGACGACGGCACCCGCTGATCAAATTATCCCGTATACGGCCGAATCACTAATTGTCGGAATCGATAACTGTTTGTCGCAAGTAAGCGATCAGGTCGGCGGCTTCATGGGGATTGATCTGTTGATGAAAATTGGCCGGCATCAGAGAGACATTCGATGCTTTGATCACATCAATGTTCTGGCGAAGAATGGACTGGGTCGCCCCTTTTTCCTGGCGAAGCGTGACGCTGGTCGGCGATTCCGATATCAAAACCCCGCTGAACATTCGGCCATCCTCAGTGATCACCAGATAACTGCGATATTCAGGGTCGATGCGTCCACTGGGATCCAACAAATCCAGCAGAATCGTTTCGTTGGGTTTGTTGAGGACCGTCCCCAGCGGCGGTCCGACATCATGCCCTCGGTCGTCCAGTTTGTGGCAGGCCAGACAATGTTCGTCGAACACCTGTTTTCCAATTTCGATGTTGCGCGGGCCAGATAGTGCTTGCCGGTAACGGACCAGACGCTTTTGCAGTTCGGCATTGGACGTGGAATTGGCGAACAATTTTTCAGCGCGCAAAGCAATCAATTGATCCGGGTTAGCTGTTAGCTGCTCGCGACCGATCGCATCAATTTCACCGCGGTTGACGGCCCCATTCTCAATTGCGTCCAACAGGGCCGGCACGCGATTGCCGCGCGACATAATCGCTGTCAAAACCGCATGGCGGACTTTCGGAGTATAATTCGCCCAATTTCTCAGCATTACCCTGCCAACGTGTTGATGACTGGAAGCATTGAGAGATTCAATAGCCGACAGTTGAATCGTTAGTGGTTGCCTGGCATCCAGAAGCTCAATGGCGGTCGGGGCAAAAGTTTCGTGTGGTGCGCTTGCCAACAGCTCAATGGCGTGAAGCCGTTGGTCGATTGTGCTTGCATTGTTTAAGGCTACTTTTGCCGCTTGAGCGAACATCCGCTGTAAGGGTTCTTTGTCCGCCAACGGCAAACTTGCCGCCAGTTTCGTCGCCAGGTCACGCACCGGTTGTGAATCGTTGCCGAGCAACTTCACGACCGCGGCCCAGTCATCGTCCGTTTGAGGAATTGGCGTTTTGCCGCTGGAGACACCATCCACCAGGCCGGCCAGGCAACGTTGGCAAACCAATTCGTCCAAGTCCGCGATCGTTTCCAGTGCCTGAGTCATAGCCGTCACGTCGCGGCGTGCTGCGATCGTGGCAGCCAGGGGCCGGATCAGTGTTTGGGCCTGATGGCTGGCGGCGTCATCCCCCAGTAAATCGAGCAACATTGCGCCCGCATGTTCATAGGCTGAACTGAAAATTGCTGTGTCCATCCATTGTTCACTGCCATATCGACGCGCCAACGTTAACACGGCTGCCACCGACCGGCTGTCGTGCGATTCGCCCAAACTCATCGCCAATTGAAGTCGTACGCGGGGATCCGAATCATCGGTCATGGCCAGGATCGCGGCGAGCAATTCGCGATCCGCGTCGAGCCAACGTTCGCCCAACCGCAAAGCATGCATGCGAACCGCAAAATGCGCGTGATCCAAGCCGCGCTTGACATGCCCCACGCGCAATTCCCCCAAGCCGTCGAGCGTGTACAGTGCATGGATATTTGCCAACGGCGATGACTGGGAGCCCAATTGGCGGGTCAGCGTCGCTACGGCAGAAACTGCCCGGCGCTGAATCAGCAGTTGTTGCGCCATGAGACGATGCCAGGCATTGGAATCACCTGTCAGGCGAGCCAGCTCAACGGCATCCAATTTGGACAAATCGGGAATGGGTCGCTTCGGTGCATTGGTCGGCACCAGCCGCCAAATCCGCCCGTGATCACGCCCTTTGTCGAGGCCGTACTGCTGTTGGAGAAATCGCGGGATCGCCGAATAGTCTTCGATGATCTCCCGGTACATGTCGACGATATAAAGTGCGCCGTCCGGCCCGACACGCAAATTCATCGGCCGAAACCACTGATCGGTGGAAGCCAGAAATTCTGACTGTTGTTCACTGGCTGCCCGTTGACCCCGGTATCCTGCACCGTCACGCGAAACCACACAGCGATGCACGATGTTCAACGACGGTTCACAGTAAAAAATGTTGCCATGAAATGATGGCGGGAATAATGTGTCGCCATAAAACTCGTTGCTGCATCCGCCGGAGAAGAAGTTGCTATTGGTTTCCGTGGCTCCGTAGAATTTGACCCAATCCGGATCCTGTTGACGCTTGACCCGCCACGGATGAGGTTGGCTGATGCGATAACCACGGTTGTAAGTCGCCGCGTAATGGTTGGTTTCCGGAGTGGCCACGTGCGGATTTCGTACCAGGTAACGATACGGCAGCGGAAGCGCGTACATGGCGGGCCGGCCGCCGGTGGATGGAAAACGATCGCCGATATCGTTGATCGTCAAACCAAAGGTACCGACCCGCCCAGTGACGGGTTCGATCGCCGAACCGTCCGGCTTGATGCGAAAGTCGGAATGACGCAATTCGACCGGTTTCGCCAAACGCGGCCCGCGAATGGTTCCGCCGCTTCCCCCGGCGCCGATGTAAATCCAGTTATCCAAACCCCAGCGTGGATTATTCACGCCACGCTCCATAACGTGGGTGCGAAAGCCCGTGAACAACGTCTGGCGAATTTCCGGTGAACCATCGCCGTCACGGTCGGCCAGGAAAATAATGTCTGGCGCGCAGACCACGATGATTCCGCCGCGGGCTGGGACCAGTCCATAACAGGGAGGCAACTGTTCCGCCCAGACTTCGGCTTGATCCATTACGCCGTCGCCGTTGGTATCCGTCAGCATCTTGACGACCCCAAATTGATGCGCCGCAGCCTGTTCCGCGATTGGACCACCTTGCAGCTCCCAACGGATTCGCCGCACCGTCCGGTCGAGCACACCGGTTTTGTTCAATTCGGCCACATCGATCTGCCCCTCCATGTTGTATCCGTGCAGTTCACAAACGAATAATCGACCGCGGTGGTCAAACGCTATGCACGACGGTTCCTGGATCAACGGTTCACTGGCGACCAGCTCGACGCTAAAGCCATCTGGCACTCTGATTTTTGTGGCGCTCTGGCGGGGGGTCATGGGCTGGGGCGCGTCGTCGGCGGGGCGAATCGGAGCGGGCTTGGAGTTCTCTTCATCTTTCGGCCACAACGAAGCAATGGCGTCTTTGATGATCTGCTCGCCGCCAACGGCGGGCGGACCAAAATGTCGGGTGTGAACTTGACCGCCCCAGTTTGGCAGCGAGGCAGCTTCGTACCCGCCCTTGGCACCCATTCGCCAAGCGTCATCGACGGCGATGTAGCCCTCGTAGCCGTTCGTATAGGCCAGGGTCATCGTGTGTTGAAAGGGTGCGTTTTTGTCAATCCACAACTCATACTGGCAAAACATTTCATGTGGCAGCGCCATTAAGCACCAGTCGCGGCCCAGCATCACCGCCCACACGTCCAATCGGCGCGGCGGCGGCGGTGCCCGGCGATCCATCAGTTCCCGGATCCGTCGCAATTGGCGCATGCGGTCCGGATTGTCCCGGTGTTCTTCCGCCATCTGTTTCCACTCCGCTTCGGTCGGCAGAGGTTGCGAAGGCAATAACTTGCGGACCATTTTGACTTGCAATATGTCGGATTGGATTGGTTGGCTATTCTCCATGGCGGCAAGCACGTTGTCGCCCAGCTTGCGCCCTTGACTGACCGCGTTCTCGTATGATGAGCGCAACGGGTATCCATTGACGTTGCCACCGCACCCCTGGGCAAACATGGCGATCACTTCGTCACCGAGTTCTTCGCAAATTCGCTGAACCGCGGCCCCGGGATAATCGGCACTTGTCTTTTTCGTGGTGTGGGGCACGATCACCGGATGTGCGGCGGTTTCAAACAACACACTCATGGGCTTGCCAGTTTTCCGGCTGTCGGCGATCAGCACGTTGACCCAAGGCACGCGCGGTCCCTGGCGGTTGACACCCATGAATACATGACCGGTTGTTTCATCGATCAAACGTCGATTGAATCCGGTCTGTGAAGCGGCTCGCCCAACGCGGAGGGTAACGGGCTCAACGCGTTGTTGAGCTTCTTGCACCATCGCCAAAATGGAATCGAGGGTTGCGTCGTTCCAAGTCGACCCCCTGTCATTGGAAACAGCCGTGCGGCCGCGACGTCCGAGAGCGGCCGACGAGTGACTGTGGCTGAAGTTGATGAGCACATTTTCGATGCCCGTTTCCCGGCGAATTTCCTCGCGCAATGAATCGCAGGCGTCAAACCCGCCTGAAATCAAATCCAGGCAAATGATCGCCAGCGAATGACCTTGGTCGTCCTGCAAATACAGGCAACGGGCAAACAGCGGATCGTGCACGCCGACGCTAATTCGGTAATAGTGTTGAATCTCCAGGCCCACCGGAGGCGTGATGTCTCGCTGCGCGGCACCGGCCTGAATCTCGGCTCGACTGTTTTGGGTGAGCAGCGGGCAGGTCAATACAAACGCGGCTACCATTAAACAGCGTGCGCGGTTCACTAATTGTTCGAGCATGCGTCGCGATCCAAAATCGAGTTGTTTATTCGTTCCGTCGATCGGCCCGGCTGGTCTGATTGTATCTGCTAAAACCCGGATTTGCGGTCGCGCAGGCGAGTTTGGCAGTGAGGTTTGAGCCCAACCGGGGTAGCGAACGGCCCATCTTTTTCTGAAGAATTGGTTTATATTGGGTGTTTCAGAACATGCTTTATTTGGGAAAGAAATGGGTACCGATTTGAACGTTTACCGGCCGTGGGGTCCCTTGCTGGCGCTGGTCTGGGCGGCTGTTTTGTCCTTGCCAAGTGCCGCGGACGAGCCGGTGGATTTTCGTCGAGACATCCGCCCGATCCTTTCCGACAAATGTTTTTTGTGCCACGGACCGGATGGAGAACATCGAAAGGCCGGACTGCGATTGGATGCGGAAGCCGATGCGCATGATTCCGTCATCGTTCCAGGCTCGCTGGAGGACAGTGAACTGTGGTTTCGCATCACCGCCGACGATGCGGACATGATCATGCCTCCGCCCGATTCGCATAAAACGTTGAGCGAAACGGAAATCGAGTTGATGCGCCGTTGGATATTAAGCGGTGCCAAATATGAAGCCCACTGGGCTTTCCGCCCGCCGGCAACTCCTGGCATACCGCAAGTTGACAACGCCCGTTTTGCGGAACATCCAATCGATGCATTTATATTCAAACGCATGAGCGAAGCAGGGCTTTCACCGTCGCCCGAGGCTGCCAAGGAAATCCTGATTCGCCGCCTCACCCTGGACTTGACCGGACTGCCTCCGACCATTGCAGAAATCGATGCGTTTCTCACAGACCGCAGCCCAGGTGCTTACGAAAAGCTGGTCGACCGATTGTTGGAGTCCCGTCGATTTGGCGAACGCATGGCCGTCGACTGGATGGACATCGCGCGATACGGCGACACCAGTGTGTTTCACGCGGATGGGCCCCGCGACATGTGGCGTTGGCGTGACTGGGTCGTTGAGGCGTACAACAAGAACATTCCCTTCGATCAGTTCACGATCAAACAGCTGGCCGGTGACCTGCTGGCGGATGCCACGCTAGGTGACAAAATCGCATCAGGCTTTAACCGAAATAGCGCATCGACGGATGAAGGCGGCGTGATTGCGGAAGAGTTTCGAGTCGAATATGTGGTCGACCGCGTGAAGACAACCAGCATGGTTTGGC
>JBFILF010000101.1:0-13744 GCA_041599835.1 Pirellulaceae bacterium | reverse complement strand
CCCATTGCTGACCCGTATCAAACCTTTATCGCCCGTCAACGTACAACCATTAGTAATGATCCGGCGGATCGTCAGAGCACCTGAAGCCGGTGGGTAGCGCTGCACCGTGCCGTCGGCTAACGCCCATTTGAGTCTCGCTAACTTCGCGTTTGGGGAGGCAATCCTCCATTACGCGATGCCTCCAGTTTCGGCCAAATGGCATGCCCGGTAGGCAAACAACGATTTGTCCCATGGATTGTAAAACTTGCCTAATCATTAAAATGTTTCACGTTCAGACCGCAGTGGATTTCGAAAAGCCAATCGTCGTATGTCACAACGTTATTTGCTCAAATGCCCCCAATGCGACGCGGGGATAGAAATTGAAACGACCCAGGCGGGCCAGCAAATTCAATGCCCAAGCTGCAGTTCTTTAACAAAGATCGGAACACTGCGCGAAATCCGACAGCTTGATGTCATTGTTGAGGAATCGCCCATCGCCAGCCGATCGTCGGCCTGGACCCCCCTAAAAAGATGGTTGTTCGTCGTCGGTATTTTGCTGTTCGTGATTGGAGCTGCCGTCGGTTTTTACTCCTGGTCGAATGGCAAAAAACTCGAAAGTAGTGTCCCTAAACCGGACACTACATTGGACGCGCCGACGGCCAATGCCATCGATCTGCTGTCGCCGGCGGACATGGCCAAGACGTGGGATGCCGTATCGGAAAGTGACATTGCCGAATGGAACGAGCACCCGCACATTTCCACCCGTCGCCGGGCCAATGAAAGCCTGATCACGGCCTATGTTTTTTTTGCGATCGCAGCGGCAGGCTTGATAATGCTCGCGTCCGCGCTGGTGATTAAAGGCAGTGCCTAATCAGCCACTTTTCGGCGAGCGAAATTCATCGCCAATCTGGCCAATCTGTTTTTTGGCAGCGAACCCAGGGCTTAAACCAGCCGCGGAAGGCACTGATCCCGTGCAAATCGAAGTCCTTGGAATCAAAGGTGGCCGTCCATTTTTGCCCGTCGAGACGAAACGCCAACAGTACGGTGTTCGTGGTTCGTGCGACTTTGAACCCCTTGGCCTGTGACAATCCTGGCCAGCGGCGGCAGATATCGCTAACTGGCGAAGCATGGGATGGAACATGCTGCCAGCTGCGACAACCCCGACATTTGCCGCGCCGCACCGTATCTGGATCGACAAGGTTGCGGCATTGCCGACAATCGGCCGCCAATCGTTTCAAAAACTGCCGGCCGGAAATCGAACATTGCATGAGCCGTTGAGGATCGACCCGGCGATTTGAGATCTGGCAAGGTATCAGTTTCGTGGAAATCAGCCGCCGTCCGCTCTCCGGACAGACTTCGATGGAATCGGCCGTGGCAATGGTCCCTTCGTCGTCTGCCGCTAGGTGATACGACTCGCGGCCGGTTTGAGGGCAATGAAACGGTGGGCACTGGTCTAATCCATCAACTAACCGCTTGGCCCACAGCAAAAACGAAATCGTCTCGGTCGATTCGCCTATTTCCACCATTAACTGGCCTTGGACCCGGTTGCACCAGATCAACGTCACGCCTTCCCGACCGCCGGAAAACAGTAGGGATTTCCGGTCCAGATGGTCCAGCTGGTCCGAGATCAAGCGTTGCACATGCGATTGCTGCATGTGCGGTGGAGGTTCGTCGCAAGGCTGCGTTTTGATCACGCCTAGTGATTGGGCCAAGTCGCGGTCCAGCTCGTCACCCCCCAAAAAACGGTAGTTTTGATTGACGGTTTGCACGACGGGAACCGGTTCAATCGAGCAACCGGCCAGGTGCACTGATCCGCCGTCGACCTGGAATGGTTGATAAAGGGCGGCTGTCAATTCGTGCACACTCTCCGGCTGGTCCCGCGGGATAACATGGGTCAACTCGAATGGGCGTGGATTTGCGGCCTGGCCCGTTTCATTAATATCGCTGGACGTCATCGTCGGGTGGTCTTGTGGTGGTAGTTAACACCGGTGGTGGAAAACGCCAATTTTTGGCGTCATTTCGTATTGTATCACGCGCCTGGCCGGTTTTACGGCGGGAACCGCGGAACGTTGAACTACGTACCCGCGCGGATTCGGGCAACGGGCGGGTTTTTTGCCGGCTGGCCGGGCCGGCCGACACTGGACGCGAACCGCGGCGCACCGGTAGAAGTTGTAAAATGTCAACGGTTGGCTGAGTGATATGACGGTCGTTCCAAATATGGCATTTTCGCAAGAAAATACAGTATTTGAAGCACCTGATTCAGTACATTCGGTGGTTGAGATCGGTTTATAGTGAAGGAATCTAGCCGGCTAATTTTCAACCCTTTTTCTTTTGTCCGCACGCCCGAGAATAAGATGGAATGTCATGACTTGGAAGACTCCCGACGCACGACGGGAGTCATCAATGTTGGCCAAATAACGACCAGTAACTTTGAAATATGCGACGTTTCCGACGACGGTGCTTCGCCGCGCGATACGGACTGGTTTCGCGTGCAATTAAGGTACGGTGAGACCTACGTCTTTCAGCTCACCGTGCCGACAGGGAATTACCGGGTCCAGCCGAACATTCAATTTGCCGGGATGTACGGGATTGTCGAGGAGCGGCTGAATCGTTCCGGTCAGTACTTCGTTCAGTTCACCGCCCGGCATACGGGAACGCATTACATCAGCGCGTTTCAAGGTGACGTTCTGAACGGCAGTGAATATTCCATATCCAGCAGCCGTATCACCGACGACGAGACAGCGGACGGTGAACCGCGGATGTTGTGGACTGGATTCACCAGCTATGACGAGCTCGAATCCGTCGGCGATGAAGATCGGTTTCAAGTCAAGTTAACTGGCGGTCACCATTATTCGCTAGTAATGAATGGGACCGACCCGAGTTTGGCGGGTGCGACGTTGATCTTGACAAACCAGACGGGACAGCAATTGGCATCGAATTCCTCGGACGGTCGTCGTGCCGCGATCAATTACACTCCGACCGAAAATGGAACGTATTTTGTGACGGTTTCCGCGCCGACACAGCCAGGTCAATACGCGCTGAACGCGTTCGTGATTGACGAAGTACCGATGGGGATTTCGACCAAGAGCGAACTGACATTTGGACCGCAAGGTCAGCTGGCATCGACCGAAGGATTTATTGGGACGCCGAACGATATTGACTGGCACCGAATTCGTTTGAATCGAGGCGACTTGGTCAGACTTTCCTTGCGTGGCGTGGGACTTGATTTTCTGGCGACTCCCACGCTGATATTTCGAGGCCCCAATCGGCAGTTGTTGGGAAACAAGTTTTTGCGGCGGCCCGATCCCGGCAACGGCCCGGTAGAGTACTACCACGAAGTGCTTGAGACGGGTGACTATTTCGTGGTGGCACGGACCAACATTTCCACCTACATCGGCGCCTACCAGGCTAGGGTGGAGCGATCGCGCGCACCCATTTCGCAAAATTATCTGTTTGGTCCGGGTGACAATTCACGATTATTTACGTTCGAAGGCGGCAGCATCAAATTGGATCAGCTGGTCGATGTCTACGGCCTGCAACCGCGTTGGTTTGAGGTGTATTCGACGATCGAGCTGAAGCGAGATGGTGTCACCATGGAAGCCAACCGATTGTATTCCATTCCCGGCAACGAGCTGAACAAGTGGGAATTGGTGGATGTGGCGGACGGGTTGAAAAACCTGGCGATTCGCGCTCGCGTCTCGGACAGCTGGAGCCAGTGGCAAACGTTTCCGGTATTCGGCATCCCCGCCATCCCGTCGTTGGATTCGGGCAATCATTGGGCCCCGGACCAACCCATTACGTTTCGATTCGCCACGGAACTGCCTAGTTACTATGCGGCAGGCGAGATTAACGACTTCAGTGTTTTATCGTCCGGACTCCAGCAAACCGTATTTAGGTTGGTCGATTCGCTTAGCGATCTCGGCATCAACATCGTGTTGGAACCGCCCGAATGTGGTTGCGAAACGGCTAACATTAACATCTTCATGGGGTCAGGGTTTGCCTCGCGAACCATGTCTCATTTGCCAGGTGACGGCCGCGGCGGCGATATCATCCTCAACACCGCGTTTTTTGGTTCGGGCGCCGACGTCACGCCGGGTTCCATTAACTACTTCAATATCGTGCGTGGACTCGCGCACGCGCTGGGACTCAATTTTATCGGCGGCGATGCGACTCATGCCGAGACCGTGATGGCCCCTAATCCCAATGGGAACCAGTTATTCCCCAGCACGTTTTCACCAACCGACCTATGGACACTGGGCTCCATTTACGGGCGCAACGATTTTGATCCCGCACTGGGAACCAGCGTTTACCGGTTGGCGGAGGGGCGTGCCATTGAGACCATTCCGGTTCAGGCCCAGTTGATCGATGTGGACCCTGATTTGGGACTTGTTAATGCGTTTATCGATTTGCGTGATAACGGCCACAATTATATAACCGGCGCCAGCGTGCCCACTAACGAAGCGTACATTGGACCGGGAGCGCTGGTAATTGACGCGGTCGGCGGTGCAGGTAACGACCGCCTGTTGGGTAATGGGCTAGAAAACCAGTTGGTCGGCAACCAGGGAAATGATTTCCTGGTTGGTTACGAAATGGACGACCGCCTGTTTGGCGGAGCCGGCAACGATATTTACATTCATTATTTCGGTGACGGAAACGATTCGATTGCGGATAGCGGTGGCCTGGACACGTTGTGCTTTTTCGGGCGTGACGATTGGCACATCGATCAACTAGAGGAAGATTACGAATTTACCCGCATCGGTCGCTTCCTGGACGTCAATTTGACGCTGGATGGTGGTGAAAGCGAAGGCTCGGTGCGGATCGACATGGGCTTGTTTAGCCAAGACCGCGTGGAACGATTGGAACTGTGGCACGGCGATTCGTTTACGGCGCGGATCAGCCTGGTCAGCATCATGGAGCAACTCGGTGAAGGCCAGACGGGGCGGTTTCGGATTTCTTCGGGCAGCGACATATTCGGTGACCTGGTCTCGCCGGTCTGATCCACCTCTGGAAGATGGCCCGCTTAATCGGCCTCTCTCACAACCGACATTCGGGTAACCTACCGTTCCACAACCCACAGGCGAATCCCGCCGCATTCGCACGATTTGACCGCTGTCAATTCACCTCACTTGCGAAGCGGATCATCGGTCTTTAAAACCGTACCAATTCAATTCACTTGGCCTCCGGTACGGGTTTTGTGGTATGGCCCATTCAACAATTGCAAAAAGTGACAACGTTTCGAAAATTCTAGACGGAGCGATGGATGCGGGGCAGGGCGTGTTGCGATTAACGCCCACCTGGGTGCCGCGCAGTTTTTTGCACCCAGGTCGGCGCATTAAATTGCACCCGGACGATTACTACGCGCTCGGTGCCGAGCGAGGCGGGATCGACGAGCGTTGGTTCGCCAGCACGACCGAAGCGGCCAACGAAAATCGTCAATGGCACGAAGGACTGAGCTTCTGCTTGTTTGAGGGCGAGCGGTTTTTGCTCAAGGATGCCGTGGCGGAACTCGGAGCGGATCTCATCGGACCAGCCATCTGGCAGGAGTACGGGCGGTGGCCGGTCTACTCCAAATTCTTTGATAATCTCGGGCCGATCCCGCATCACATGCACCAGGGATTCGAAGCCGCGGCGCTGGTTGGCCAGGAAGGCAAACCGGAAAGCTATTACTTCCCGCCACAGTACAACAACTGCGACAATCACTTTCCGTACACATTCATGGGTTTGGAACCGGGCACAACCAAATCGGACGTGCGTCGCTGTCTGGAGAATTGGGAAGCGGGCGACAACGGCATTCTGGACCTGTCGAAAGCATATCGATTGCAGCGCGGGACCGGTTGGCTGATCCCGCCCGGAGTTCTCCATGCCCCGGGTTCGCTGTGCACGTACGAACCGCAATGGGGCAGCGATGTGTTTGGCATGTTTCAAAATATTGTGGAAGGGCGATACGTGCCTTGGTCATTGTTGGTCAAAGATGTGCCGCCGGATAAACACCAGGACCTGGATTTTATTGTGGAACAACTGGATTGGGAAAAGAACATTGATCCACAATTCAAAGCCAACAACTACATCGAGCCGCTGGTAGCGGATTCCGGGACCGGGTGGACCGATCGTTGGATCGTTTACGGCCTGGTCAATGGGCGTCAGCTGTTCAGCGGCAAGGAATTGACCGTCGAGCCGGGACATCGATGCACCTTGCGTGATCCAGGCGCCAGTGGTTGGATCACCGTTCAAGGGTCCGGCCGCATCGGTCCGCTCAACGTGCAGACGCCCGCCATGATCCGATTTGGTGAAGAAACAGAAGACGAGGTGTTTATCACGCACCGCGCTGCCAATCAGGGAGTCGAGATCGAAAATACCGGGAGCGAACCGCTCGTCGGCTTGAGATATTTTGGGCCCGACGTGTTTGACGACGTGCCACAAGTTGGCAGTCACTCGATTCACTGATGAACAGCCCGCAACCAGCAGAAAGAACTGAAAATGAATGCCTTTCCTAAACTACACAATGCCATGTGGCCGGGCCTGGTGGGCAAGGGCGACGATGCGGACGAGCCGGCAATCGATTTGGATACGATGCTGGATTGGACCACCGCCGCCGAAGTCGACGGAATCCGATTCGAAGGTGTCGATCTCTTCTTGTATGAGCCCCACGTCAATATTGACATCGCCGACGACGATTTGAAATCGCTGGCCGACAAAATTGGGCAGCGCGGTTTGAAAGTTGGGTCGGTCGTGGCACCGGTTTGGTTTGGCGGTAACGCCATGGGTAACGACGAGGAACGAAAGAACTTCGTGGAAGCTGTCCGTAAAGCCTGTCGCATCGCCCAACGTCTGGATGAACTGGGTGTTCGGCAATACGGCGTGGTGCGCATCGATTCCGCCAGCAGCACAGACGACTGGTTCAAGGACCCCGCCGCGAATCAGGACAGAATCGCCGGGACGTTTCGCGAAGCCGCGGCGGTGGCCGCCGATGCAGATCAGCGGTTGGCCGCCGAGGGTGAAATCTGCTGGGGCGGTATGCACTCCTGGCGGGACATGGTGGAGCTATTGGAAAAGGTCAATGATCCTCAGCGGCTGGGGTTTCAAGCTGATTTGGCCCACACGTACTTGTTTCTGCTGGGATACAATGCCCCGGAACACACGCTGCTCCGCGAAGGCTACGACGAGGATCAGTTCTGGGAGGCGTACCGCACGATGACGGATAAGTTGAGACCCTGGACGATTGATTTCCACGTGGCACAGAATGACGGTACGGTCAAAGGAGCTGGTTCACACGACAAAACCGGCCGACACTGTCCCGCCGATGATCCCAACGGAAAATTGGATATCGTGAAGTGCTCGGGATATTGGCTGAACGACGCGAAACAACGGGGCATCCAGCATATTTGCTGGGACGGGTGCATGTTTCCCAATGCGATGCTCGCTAAACCCGAGACTTGGAACACGATTTTGAAAACAATGATCGATGTGCGAGCAGCACACGGCTGGAATTAGGCTGAGTCAGTTGCTGCTTGAGTTCTGAAACGACCGCAACCCCTTTTTCATTACGATGGCCAAAAAACCGCTGAATATCGGAATGATCGGTTATGGATTCATGGGCCGAGCTCATTCCAACGCCTACCGTAAAGTTACGAATTTTTTTGACGTCGAATACCAGCCGGTCCTCAAAGCGGCCTGCGGGCGCAACACCGAGGCCGTCAACCAGTTCGCCGAAACTTGGGGATACGAGTCCGTCGAAACAGATTGGCGCAAGCTGATTGAGCGCAAGGACATCGACGCGATTGACATCTGTGTGCCCAACAACCTGCACAAGGAAATTGCCATGGCGGCGGCTGAGGCCGGCAAGATGGTGTTGTGCGAAAAGCCGCTGGCGATGAATGTGGACGAAGGTCAGCAGATGTGCGAAGCGATCGAACGGGCCGGTGTTCCCAACATGGTTTGGTACAACTACCGCCGCGTCCCCGCGGTGTCGCTGGCAAAGAAGCTAATCGACCAAGGGAGGCTGGGGCGCATTTATCACTACCGGGCCAATTTTCTCCAGGACTGGACGATCGCCGAAGATTTGCCGCAGGGCGGCAATGCGCTGTGGCGATTGGATGTTGAGGCGGCCGGCTCGGGAGTTACCGGTGACCTGTTGGCTCACTGCATTGATACCGCAATCTGGTTGAACGGCGGCATCTCCAATGTGACGGCGATGACCGAAACGTTCGTCAAACAGCGCATGCACACGTTGACCGGCAAAGTTGAGCCGGTTGGCATTGACGATGCCTGCGCGTTTTTGTGTCACTTTGATAATGGATCGCTCGGGCTGTTTGAATCGACGCGTTACGCCCGCGGCCACAAAGCCCTGTACACGTTCGAAATCAACGGCGAGCACGCGTCAATTCAATGGGACCTGCATGATTTACACAGGCTGAATTACTTCGACCACCGCGACGATTCGATCGTCAGAGGCTGGCGGAGCGTTCATGTGACTGATCATGGCGGCGAGCATCCGTACATGGATCGGTGGTGGGTACCCGGATTACAAATCGGGTATGAGCACAGTTTTGTGCACCAGGTTGCCGATTTTCTGGACGCATTATCGCAATCACAATCCGTTGGCCCGTCGTTTCGCGATGCGCTGGAAACCCAAAAAGTTTGCGACGCCGTCTTGTCCAGCGCAAAATCGCAGTCGTGGACTCGCGTCTAACGATTCGTTTGCGGGCGAGCCTCACGGCCGCCGGCGTCATTAATCGGCGCCGACTGTGGACGCTTGAAAAAATGTTTTGGCCTCGCGCGCGATGCAATAAACGGTGAACTCGCGATCTCAAGCTTGTTAATTGGCAATCGCTGATGAATTGTTTTGCCCACGCGTTTCGGTTCTTGGCCGACGATCCCTATTTTCTGGCGGGCACGCTGCTGCCGGACTGGCTGGTGCTGGTGGATCGCAAAGTCCGCGTCCGCACGAAACGTGCTTCAGCTTTTACCGACGACCCGAGTCCGTCGTTGCGGCAATTGGCGCACGGAATCTTGCAGCATCACGCGGACGATGACTGGTTTCACAATACACGGGGATTTGTTGAGCTAAACTTGGAGTTTGCAAAAGAGTTGCGCGAGATGCTGGGCGCGGAGGCGGGGTTTCGTCCCCACCTTGTCGGCCACGTGGTGATTGAAATGTTGTTGGATGCCTTTCTGGCCGAGCGGGACCTCGACAAATTGGACCTGCTTTACGCGCGAATTCGGCAAGTCGACCCGGCGGCCGTCCAGCAGCACACCAATGCCATCAGCGTCCAAACGACGGCCAAAATGACCCAATTTATACCGCTGTTTATTGAGGAAGCTTACTTATACGACTATCTCGACAATCAGCGTACGCGGTATCGAATGAACCGGGTGCTGGCGCGGGTCAAGTTGCCGGCACTCCCCGAAAATTTCCTCGATTGGTTGCCATCGGCTCGGAAGCGAGTTTACATTAACGCAAACAGGCTGTTGCGCTATTCGGAGTTTTTTTCGTCGACAAATAGCAGCGTTAGGCCATGAATGGAGCGCGAAAATGAAATTTGGAATGAATTTGTTGTTGTGGACCGGAGAACTCGGCGAAGCTCATTTGCCGGTGATTGAGTCCATGAAGAAAATGGGTTTCGACGGAATTGAGGTCCCGCTGTTTAATCTGGACCTCGATTACGCCGAATGGGGACGGCGGTTGGATGATTTGGGATTGGAACGGACGGCCGTGACCGTTCGCACGGCCGAAGACAATCCGATCAGTCCGGATTCGGCGGTGCGATCACGCGGCATCGAGAATACCAAGCGCGCGATTGATTGCTGCCAGAGTCTCGGTGCAACGCATTTGGTGGGACCGTTTCACTCGGCGCTCGGCGAATTTACCGGTGCGGGACCGACCGAAGACGAATGGCGATGGGGTGTCGAAAGCATGCGGCACGTGGCCGAACATGCCGGTCAAGCCGATGTCATGTTGGGAATCGAGGCGCTAAACCGGTTTGAGATTTATTTGTTGAATACAATCGCCGATGCCGCCCGCTTTGCCCGCGAAGTGGACCACCCGCATTGCAAAATCATGTACGACACGTTCCACAGTCATATCGAGGAAAAAAATGTGCGGGCAGCGATCCTCGAGGGGGGCGACATGATTTGTCACATCCACATTTCCGAAAACGATCGCAGCACGCCCGGTGCGGGCAATGTTCGTTGGAAAGAGAATTTTGACGCCATCCGCGACATTAATTTCGACGGCTGGCTGGTGGTCGAGGCGTTTGGCCTGGCGTTGCCCGAACTGGCGGCGGCCACCAAAATCTGGCGACGCATGTACGACACCGAAGAACGGTTGGCTTGGGATTCGCTGGAGTTTATGAAATCGCAAATGGCGGCCAGCGTGTGATGGACACATCGGTCACGCGACCGCCCGGTGCGCGCCGTTAGTCGGCGAAGTCCACGCGAATCTTCTCAATTTCATCGATGCGATTAAAAAACGCTTCAACCACTTTTGGATCGAGACGTTTGCCCATTTCCATTTTCAAGATGTCCAGGCATTTTTCCCGCGGAAAAGCTTTCTTGTACGGTCGGTCGCTGGACAGCGCGTCGTACACGTCGGCCACGGCGGTGATTCGTCCTTCGATCGGAATCTCTTCTTCAGACAGCTGGTTCGGGTAACCGGTGCCGTCCCAGTTTTCGTGATGAGTCTTGGCGATGTTGGCGGCCATGATCAGCATCGATGACTGCTGTTGTTCGACGGTCAAGTGCCGCGATCGGCCTTGCCGCTTAAGCACCTGCAATTCATGAATGGCGAGCGGTTCGATGATGGAGCATCCCAGGTCGCAATGTTCCTTCATCACCGTGAAATCTTCGTCGGATAATTTTCCGGGACTTAGCAAAATCGAATCGGGCACGCCGATTTTTCCCACGTCGTGCAGCTGCGCGGCGAGCTCAATTCGGTGGCAAAAGGCTTCGTCAAAGCCGAGTTCGTTAGCGATAATGGCCGCATACTTGCCGACACGCACAACGTGCTTGCCTGTATCGTTGTCGCGAAATTCCGCCGCTTTAGCGAGGCAATGAATGATTTGTTCCCGCGATCGCTCCAATTCGGAAGTTCGCAATTGCACTTGCCGGTGGAGTTCGTCGGCGTAATTGGCCAAGTGATCTTGATGGGCCTTGACCAGCAACGCATTCTGCACCCGCAACGTCAAGTCGCTGGGGTCGACCGGCTTGTTCAGGAACTCGGTGGCTCCCATTTCGAGTGCGGCGCGTTTGGTGTCGGAGTCGTTGGACGCACTCAAGATAATGAACGGTGTAAATTGCACGGCGGTCATGGTCTGGCGGGCGCGCAGGATATCGAGACCAGTCACATTGGGCATCATGATGTCCAGCAGCACTACATCGGGCATTTCCGAGTCGATTTTGACAATGGCCTCTCGCGAATCCGTCACCGTCACGAATTGGTTGTATCCAGCCGATTGCAGAAAACGGCGAACGACGCGGATCAACAGCGGCTCATCATCGATGATCATGATTTTGGACGACTTGATCTGGTCGAGACTGTCGTGAAATCGGCGAGAACTCTGCACCGAAGCTGGCGCCGTTGGCGCAGACTGGTTGATCGGTGGGTATTCCACCGGCGGTGCTTGAAGCGATTCGGTCATGATTGATATGCCTTTCGGTGTAGCAAAGTGCCCCGACTACTGGTTCACGGTCTCGCATTCGGGAACGACGATTGCCTCACTCAATGAATCCAGCTCATCGATCAGTCGCCGTATTTCGTTAAATCGTTTTTCTTTGGCTGCCAATTCCAACGCCAGCGCCGGCTCGTACATCTCGCTGAAGCCAACGGTTCCCCCCGAGCCTTTAAGCCAATGCGCGAGTTTGGCGAGTTCATCTAGCTGTTGGTTGGCCTGGGCGTCCTTCATCAATTGAATCTTTTGTTTCAGCAGTGGCACAAATTCCATGACGATTTCGCGAAACTCCGGTTCATCCATCGGCAGACTCGAGTAAATCGGCCGCACCGTTTTGGTTGTTTCCACCGGTTGAGTTTTCGCGCCAGGTGACATGTCCTCTTGTGCGTCGTGGGCCAGTGGGGAATCGTCGTCGCGCAAGTTGCAAGCCATCGTCTTGTTGAGGTCTTCGAGGGCACTGACCAGTTGCTGTTCGTCGCGGCTAGACGCGGCGTCGATCAAATTGGTCAGGACACTGGTGACTTCCAGCTTGCCGAACACATTGGCAGCTTCTCTCAATTCCACGCTAATGTCCGCCAACGCGGCAAAATCCTTTCGCTGCCAGGCCGAAATCATGGCTTCAATCGCAATCTGGTAGATTTCCACGAAACCACATTGCCGATCGGACGCCGATTCAACCATCGGCGGCGGGACGTTAGCCGCGTCAATCGGCGTTGCTGTTGGTGCCAGCGTTGCGGGCTGATTGGCCGGCTCAACAACCTGGACGTCCAGTTCCAGCGCATCGGCCACCGCTTCGATCAGCTTGTCCATGTCAACCGGTTTGGTCAAAAATCCGCTGCACCCCGCGTCCATACATTTTTGCTGATCACCCTGCATGGCGTTTGCCGTCAGAGCAATGATGGGTTTGTCGAAACCCAATTTGCGTAATCGCGCGGTTGCCTTGTAGCCGTCCAGCACGGGCATTTGCATGTCCATGAGGATCAGGTCGTAAGCATTTTCCGCGACCAGATCCAGCGCCACTTGTCCGTTTTCGGCCTGGCTGACGTGGCAGCCCGCGCGGCCAAGGAACAATCGAATTAGGCGTCGATTGGCCTCGCCGTCATCGACGACCAGAATCTTGCACTCCGGCAATTTGACGTGCTGGCGTCGCTGCGAAAGTTCAGATCCGGCGCTAGCTCGGTATTCTTCCAAGGTGATCATGGACTCGTCGTCGACCGGGCCAACGTCAATGGCAAACGTGAACACACTGCCCTGACCGACAATGCTTTTCGCCGTCAGCTCACCACCCAAAGCTTTGACAATTCGCTGGCTGATCGACAATCCCAAACCGGTGCCGCCGAAACGGCGAGTCACACTGTTATCCGCCTGAGTGAACGGATCGAAGATTCTGGCCAATTGTTTTTCAGTCATTCCGATACCGGTGTCGACCACGTCGATTTCCATTTGAGGACGATCGTCAAGTTCCTTTAGCGAAGCGTTGATTCGCACTCCACCGGTTTCCGTGAACTTAATGGCGTTACCGACCAGGTTGGTAACCACCTGACGAAATCGCACGGCATCGGTTTTGATCGTTTTGGGAAGCTTGTCGGCCACATGGAGGTCTAGTGTTATGTTTTTTTCACGGGCTCGGACACCGAGAATATTGATCACGTCCGACATGATTTCATATGGAGAGCAGTCAACGTTCTCCATTTCCATCTTGCCAGCTTCGATCTTGGACAAATCTAAAATGTCGTTGATTAGTTCGAGCAGGTGGGATCCGCTGGAATGGATGGTTGACAGATACTCGTTCTGCTCTTCTTGCGAGTCCGCCAAGCCGCGTTGCAACAAGTCTGTGAAACCGAGGATCGCATTCATCGGCGTGCGGATTTCATGGCTCATGTTTGCCACACACTCGCTTTTCGCCCGATTCGCGGCGTCGGCAGCTTCCTTGGATTTTTGAACTTCACGTTTCGCTTTATCCAACAGCGTCACGTTTTCAAAACAGATCATCACGCCGTGGTTGCCTTGTTCGCGGCCCACCGGGGTGCAGTTGACTTTGAAAGTCGATGGCATCGCGCAACCGGTATGCAATCGCATGATTTGATTGACGATGGTCT
>JBFILF010000100.1:0-13764 GCA_041599835.1 Pirellulaceae bacterium | reverse complement strand
CCCTTGGCTGGGGGCCAGCCAAGCCGCCGACGTGATGCGTCCCACTTGTTTGTCGTCGGCCAGCAGTGCAGCATCTCCAAGCGGTTGGTTACCGCTGATCTGCAACTGCACAAGGAAGTAGTTGACGTGACCCAGCGCGTCAATTCTGGCCACCGTTTCCTGGCCAAGGTAACAGCCCTTTTTGAATGAGATTGCCAACTCATCGCGGCGAAACTCCTGCGGCAAGTGGGCAGTCGTCACCTCGGCGCCGTTGAGCGGCATGCGGTTGCGAATCCGCGCCAAATCAAACGCCTCCCAGCTGAATTCGGAAATTGAAACACCTTCTTCAAATATCGCAGGTGGAAAATCGCCCTCCGACTGCCAATCGACGAGCAACGTGTCCGCCTTCGAACAAATCGCCGTTTTGACGACCAGCACGTGTTCATCGACGCAGCGATGCGATAACAGGTCAGCGGCAGCTTCGTGGGGAAACCACTGGTTCTGCGCGGCAGTTCCGCCCACAAACCAGAGCGAGGCATTGTGAGTCATGTCCGAAATGTGAACATCCTCGCGGATGATGTATCGATTGAAGTGGTCCGTGAGAGATCCATCCGGCTGGCCTACCGCCAGTAGCCAAATATCGGCGTCACGCACCAGTAACAAGACGTGCGCGATCGTCTTGCCTTTGACGTCCAACACAAAGGCCTCCGTGCCGGCGCCGGACTCGATTGGCCGGATATCGGCCGTACAAAAATTGTTCAGCCAGGATGTGGCGTCCCCACCGCTGATTTTCAGCAGCACAAATCGAGATAGCCTCGTCCAACCGCCCCGTTCAACCAGTTGCATGGCCTGTGCATCCAGGTCGACCTCAGGATCCGCGTGGCTCATGCGTTGTGCACCAGGTCACGGGTGGATCCCAATTGAACTCGATGGGCATCCCGAACCAAACAGCATGATGCGTATTGTGCCGCCAGGCGATTCAATTCGGCGTCCTCTTTGATGAATCCAAAACCGCTGTTCTCAGCCGCCGATCGCGTCAGCCGGCTGATCAGGTAAACGTGTCGCCGGTCAAATACGTCCGACAGTTGCCCCCGGGCGCCACTAGCGGCAGGTGAATTCCAGTTAGCATGGGGCGCTTGTTTTAATTTCGTGCATAGAACAATGGCTCCATCGCCCGTCGCCAATTTGTCAGCGTTGAGAATGGCGCGACTGGCATTTTCCCATGACTGATCTTCGTCTGATTCCAGCGTGGCCACGATCAAGTCGGCTGGTCTGTCAACAGTAACGCTCCACAGTCGCGCGTTCAGCTGGCCAGCTTGTCGGGCAACTTGTTTGCGTTCGCCCGCTAGGATCTGTTGCAAGGATTGATCGGGTCCGACAACCAGCTGAATCGTCCAGAAGATGCCGAGCCAATTGTTGATGTCTTCGATCAGCTGATTGGCTTCCTCCAGCGGTAATCGGCCAAGCCGTTGCGCAGTATCTGCATCACAAAAAGCCGGACAAATCACATCGCTGGCGTCAATTCCAGCAACCACGCCGATCGGAATCACAATATCTGCGTCGAATAGTACTCGATTGACATACACCGGGTCGCCTTGCGCACTGGCCATCAAATACGCGCGGCTGGCCGGATCCTCCGCGACGTGTGTTTTGACGCTTTGCGCAAAGTCCGCAACCCGGTAATTGTGGTGCTGAGGAAGCACAACGACTACGTGGCCTGCGTCGACGCCAACCTGACTTAACCAACCCAATAATACGTCGACCGCGCGGGCCGCATTTGGCACGCCGGCCTGCAAAGCGATCGCGATCAAATCGCCCGGCACAAACACCTGGTTGATCGCGGGAAAATTGAGAGGACCACTTAATTGTTTCGGCAACTCGTGTGCAACGTCGAGGTTGCGATGAACGTCGACCCTCTCGGCCTGCGGCTGCCACAGGTGGTCACAATCCAGTTGAAAAAGGCCGTCACATAAACTGGCCGTCGCTTTCGACTTCATTATTTTGGGCGTTATTGTTTTTAAGGGTGATGTAATTGATGATAGCTTGCCAAACAAAATGGCGTCAATCGGTTGCCGCTCGGACCAATCCAAGCATCCACGTTCGCATGACGGTGGCTAAAACCGCGGTTAAAAACGAAACGCTGTTTACGATTTGTTGACGGTTGGTTCTAATCCTAGACTGTCGCAGAGGACATCATGCGCAACGGACTGAATTGAGCAAGCTGGGATGGAACCTGTAATCGAAAGGCGCGGTTGGCCGGCCGCCATTAATATACTGAATTGGCTCGCAGTGTCGTTGTTATGCTGTGCGGGATGCCAACCACAAACCGCACAAGTTCCGGCCACCGAGAAGCGCGGTGGCCAGTCGATCCAGAATGTCACGACGCTGAGCGCCGGTCAAATCGTCCAGTCGACGCGTCAGGCCTACGCCACGGCCGTACAGTACATGGATGAAGCCACCCTCCATTTAAGTTACCGTTTAAACGGACGGTTCATGGAGGAACCCCATCCATGGCATGTCCGTTACGCCCGCCCCGGCAAACTGAAATCCAGTATCTACCATCTGCGGTTGCGGGCAGATGGCGAGCGGATGAGTTGCTTCATTTACGACTTTGGTTCCGGCAACCTGGACAATCAACACGTTGTTCACCCGTATTCCAATCGATTGCCGGTGCGCAAACTGTTTGCCGATGACATCGCTCGTTATTACTCGACCGGGCATACCGAATTGCCGTTGAACCCCGATTCGGCGATGGCACGCGACGCGTTATTTCCGCCGACGATCGGGCTGTTGACCCAACAATTGGACGTTCCGTGGTTTGACGGCCAACTGGCCAACGCGGTGGCAGATGAACCGCTGGACGGAGTCGCCTGCTACGTGCTGCAATTCAATCACCAGGGGCTTCCAATTACGACCTGGATCGACAAGCAATCGTTTTTGATTCGCCAGATCAATTACCCGCGGGAGTTATTGGATCCGGGTCTGTTCAACACGGATGCAGTACAGGATCTGAAACTGGTGGCGCGATTCCACAGGGCGCGATTTGAGGCCATGCCTGGTCACAACGATTTTGACCTGGCACTTCCCGACGATGCCCGGGTAGTGAAACGATTTGTTGCCGTGCCCGAGCCGTTCCCGTCATCGATGGTAGGCCAGCCAATCCAACGTATTGGCTTGCGCGGCATCGACGGCGCCGTAATCAACCCCGAGACGTGGCAAGGCAAGGTTGCGCTGCTGGCCTGGCTGACGCCATCGACACGGGGCAAGACATTTGCGCGACAGCTGGGTCAACTGCGGTCAAAACTGCCTCAACAAGAATACCACATTGGTCTCGTGGAGAATTTCCAGCATCACCGTCCCGGCGACCCGCAGGTTAAAACCCAACTGATTCAACTGGCAGAGAGTTTTGGCGTGGACGTGTACGCCGATTTCGCATTTGACGGCGGCCGGGCCCTGGGGCTAGTTGACTTTCCGGCACTCGTCGTCTTGGATCGACAAGGCCGTTTGCAGTTTGTCACGTTGCCCGAGACAGATTCTTACTCAATCGACGAGGTGGCGACCGTCCTGTATCGAGTCCGGTCGGGCGACGACGTGGCGGCCGAAATGCAATTCGATTACGAACAATTTTTGGACAACTACCATCGCGAATTGGAAGAGCTTTCCATACAAAACCGCTGGGAATTCACCAGTCATTCGAAAATGGTGGATGCGGGTTTGCCACAGAGTTTTCGCGTAGAAAAGATCTGGGAAAACACCGATTTGAAACAACCGGGCAACGTCTTGACCTTGCCGAATTCAAGTCAAGTGTTGGTGGTTGACGGATGGCGAACCGTGGCACGCGTGTCGGACGACGGTCGCCTGCTACAACAGACAACACTCGAATTTGACCCGCAACAGTCGATCGCCCGTCTCCGGACTGACCTGTCAGGCAAACAGAGCGTGCTGTATTCCGTGATGGGTCGTTCGGCCGTGGTTGTCGATGAAAATTTGAACCGGCTTTTTGAGTTCCAGTCGAACGCTGTTAACAATTCCCATCGAATCAGCGACACACTGCTGGCAGATCTGGACACGGACCGAACGGATGAATTGTTGGTTCTCACGCCCGGCGACCAGTCGGCCCTGGCGGTTTCGTTTTCCGGCGCGCCGAAAACCTCGGCGCTTCCAAAATCCCAATCGTGGCGCAGCGCTGCGATTATCCCTCAAGGCGACTTCTGGCAGTTGGTTGTTATTGATGAAAACGGCCGCGCGCTGATTTTTGATCCGCGGGAACGAACCACCACCAGCTTGGAATCGCCGCTTAACACGGTTACCGGAGTTTTTTCAGCGCGAGCCAGCCATTTACAGCCGTTTTGTCTGATCGGCACGGACATTCAAGGCCGCTGGGCAGTCGCCACGTTTACCAACCGCTTGCAACAGCAATCTATGACGCCCATCGGCAATCAAGGCTTCGACGCCCAAATCCAATCCGTCGCTTATGCGGATCGGCCGGCAGATCGTTTCGGTTTATGGATGATCGGCGCCAGTGACGGCTCGATATGCCTCGTGGCTGTAAATGGCACGCTGATCGATCAATGGAATTACGGTCGACCAATTCATGGCATTGCTTTGCTGCCCCAACTCGACCACTTTCTGGCGGTGATTAGTACCGAGAACCAGTTGGAAGGCTGGAAGGTAACAACAGAACGATCGACAGCCACCAGCGCGGCACGGCCTGCCACAGACGCGAAATAGACTCGCGTGATTTTCAGATTGTCGATAAGCGACAAAGCGGATGTCGCCACGGCTGGTCGCGAGCAACTGCTAGAACCGCGGCGGCAGTCCTCCTGGCGAATCATTCGACATGGATCCGTCCGCCTCGTTCCAAGATGGGTGGACCGTAAAACTCGGAGTCGAGCAGTCGACAGTTTCTCACGTTCAGATGGGCATGTCCTTCGCTGCGCAACTGGGCCACGTAATTGTCGCCAACAATCGAATCACTAAGCCGGACGCGAGACGCACCACCAACTGATAATCCCGAGCGCCCGTTTCCCCGCAGATTGCAATACTGAATATGCGTGTTGGTCACCATATCGTGCGCATTGATTCCATCCAGTTGAAATCCTTGGACTACCAGGCCGCTGACTTTAACGTTGCGAACTTGATAAAGCGTAATGCCGGTTTGGTGAGCGGAAATGGACAAGTTGTATTGGGACGGAATGCGGTCAGGGTGCGTGCAAAAATAAATGTAACCCCCGACCAGCGCCCATTGAGTCGGTTGCAGTTCAGGTAACTCGTCGCGGTAATCGGGCGTGACGCGCGCCGCCGGCCGTCCATCCAAATACAACTGCTGATGACTCATCAGCAGTGGCCGGATGCGGAAGACGGTCCCGCGAACGTACTCCCAAGCCTCCA
Source organism: Pirellulaceae bacterium (assembly GCA_041599835.1). Lineage (GTDB taxonomy): Bacteria > Planctomycetota > Planctomycetia > Pirellulales > Pirellulaceae > CAJQPP01. The sequence continues at coordinate 8,394 of JBFILF010000100.1, read as the reverse complement.
CGGGCACCGGTTGCGTCCCATCGATGACAGCACCGTCACTGACAATTTCGAACGGCATGATTTGGGTGCCGCTGTTATTAGCTCCCTGCACCGACAAACTTTCTCGGTAAGGCTGATCGGTCCGTTGGACGATAATTCGATCGCCCTTGGTAGCTGTTTTTAGAGCTTGCGCGATCGATCGCAACGGTCCTGATCCAGGAAGCCCCAATGTGGCCGGTGCGCCATTGTTGTTGTCGTCACCGGTTTGGTTGTTCACGTAGATATCATCCGCCATTAGGGCGGACGACGCGATAATTCCGAATAAGGCAAAAGCGATCGGAATCAGGGTTCGCATGAATTAATCCACAGTCGGTGCGTATCTTTGTTGCCACTCAAAGTACGCTATTGTAATATGCTGGCGTCGAACTGCTATTACGAACGTTGTTCCTGAAGCGGCTTTGCCCAAAATTGCTGCAATCTAATAGGAAAATCCGGCGTTTAGCGAAAGGTCGATTGGCCATATGGCCCTTGCCAGGATGCATCACTGTGGGCCAAAAGGTGCTGCAATCATGTCCACAATTTGGCACACGGGCCACGCCACGATTGAAATCCATCAAGGTGATATCACCCGGCAGCAGGTGGATGCAATCGTGAATGCCGCCAATGCCCGCTTGGCGGGCGGTGGTGGCGTCGACGGAGCAATTCATCGTGCCGGCGGACCCGCAATAATGGCCGAGACTCGGCAAAAATACCCTCATGGTTGTCCCACGGGCTCAGCCGTGATATCGGGTGCCGGCGACCTCCCAGCTCGTTTCGTGTTGCATGCCGTGGGCCCCGTTTGGAATGGGGGCGGTCATGGTGAGGCCGAACAGCTGACCAGCGTCCACCAACGCTGCTTGGAGTTGGCTCGCGACAACCAGTGCCACAGCATCGCCTTTCCCGCGATCAGTTGCGGCGTTTACGGATACCCGATCGATCAAGCTGCTGGCATCGCGATGCAAGTTGCCGGTCGTTGGGGGCAGCAAAATACTGCTCCCAGCTTGATTCAATTTGTCTTATTCAGTTCGGATGTGCTGGAGCACTTTCGTAACGCGGCCAATCAGATTTTGGAAAACGTTTGATCGCGATGCCCCATCGTCTGCTGTGCCGACCGTGTTGGGTTACGCGGGCACCTGCAACAGCTCTCGAAATCGCTCGAACAAATAATGACTGTCGTGCGGGCCGGCGGAGGCCTCCGGGTGATATTGCACGCTGAATGCCGGCAGCGATTTATGCCGCAACCCTGCGATCGTGTCGTCGTTGAGGTTCCGATGGGTAATTTCCAGACAATCCGGCAATGTTGACTCATCAATGGAGAACCCATGGTTTTGCGACGTGATTTCGACGCGACCGGTCTGATGATTGAGCACGGGCTGGTTCGCGCCGCGATGTCCGAACTTCAACTTGAACGACTTCGCTCCGCAAGCCAGGGCCAGCAGCTGATGCCCCAGACAAATACCGAAGATCGGGCATTTTCCGAGTAGATGTTGAATGGTCTGAATGGCGTAGTCCAGTGGTTCGGGATCGCCCGGGCCATTGGACAGAAACACGCCGTCCGGTTGCAATCCAATGATCTCGTCGGCGGTGGCGGTACCGGGCAAAATCGTCACCCGAAAACCATGCTGGAACAGGTGTCGGGCAATATTGCGCTTCATTCCAAAGTCGAGGGCCACCACGTGGGGGCGCGGCCCGTCGAGGTGAAATTTGGGCGTGGTTGTCAAATCCCACCAATGGCTCAGCCGTTCTTCCCAGTCCTCGGGTTGACTGGGAACAACCTCTCGCACGAGGTCACGGCCAATCAAGCCCGGGCTATTTCTGGCTTTTTCAATCAACCGGTTATCATCGAGGTCCGAGCTTGAGATGACGGCTTTCATGGCGCCGTGCTGGCGAATCCGGCGAGTCAGTCGTCGCGTGTCCACTTCGGCCAAACCGACCACACCGTGTCGCCTCAAATACTCATCAAGGTGGCCGGTGCTGCGAAAATTGCTGGCCAGTCGGCTGGCTTCGCGGACCACAAATCCGGCCAAGTGCGGTTTCCAGCTCTCCAAATCGTCATCATTTACGCCGTAGTTACCGATGTGCGGGTAGGTCATCGTGACGATCTGGCCGCGATAACTCGGGTCGGTCAGGATCTCCTGATAACCGGTCATCGACGTGTTGAAAACGATCTCGCCATCCCGCTCGCCGGCGGCTCCAAAACTAACGCCGCTCAACACGGTCCCGTCTTCCAGCGCCAATTTGGCGGGCTTTCCCATGGGTGACATCCGGTTGGTTTGATTAAGTAAAGTTTAACAGTCGATCAGCGTCCGATTTTGACTGTTGAATTGGCTAGCGTGTCTAAGCCTTGACGTGTAATTAAATCTTAAACAAGTCCCGATAACTAACAATGGCTGTGGGTCTCCAAGCATTGTGCCTTCGGGTTTCAATGCTTTGGACAGCCAAATTTTGAAGGGTTCCTGTAGCGGCGAGCGGGAACCCTTCGTTTTTTTAAACGCAACATGCTGTTCGTAAAGAAACGAGCGGTATCCAAGATTTGCTCGATCTTGGACCGTTTCTTGACGGCTCGGCTGGTAGGAAAGAGGCCGCCGGGTGGACCGAAATCACGACGTGGTGAAATTCCGCAAATCGACGCGGCTGCGGCGCCACGGAATCACTGATTCATCACGTCCGATTCGCGTTTCTTGGCCAATTCGCTCGCCTGATCTTCAAATTTCTTGGTCAGATCCTGCACTTGATCCTTGATATCGTCCCGCTGATCTTCGCTGATTCCCTTGTCCTTGGCCGATTGATCGGCAGCTTTGTTGGCATCGCGGCGGATATTGCGGATCGAGATTTTCGCCTCCTCGGTCAATTCCTTGATTCGCGCAACCATTTTCTTTCGCATGTCCGTCGACAGCGGCGGAATATTGATGCGGACGACTCGCCCGTCGCTTTGCGGGTTGAAACCAAGGTCACTGGCAACAATCGCTTTTTCGATTTCCTTGATGGTGTTTTGGTCGTACGGCCGGATTACGATCTGTGTAGGTTCGGGAGCGCCAACGGAGGCAACTTGTTTGATCGGCGTGGGGGAACCATAAACGTCGACCCGCAGCGTATCGACCAGACCAGGATTGGCGCGGCCCGTGCGAATTCCGCTCAAATTTTTCTTTAGCACGTCGATGGCCTTTTCCATCCGGTCTTCGGCGTCCAGCAAGATATCGTCAACAGACATAGTTTTTTTCCCTGGTCGATGCTTAACAGAATTGTGTTGTTTGTAGTCGCGTCGTGCGACCCTGACAAGCTGCCGGTCAAGGCAACTCAAGCCGTAACGCGATCGGCCTGGCTTCCAATCAGCGTGCCGATTTTTTCCCCGCAGATGGCCCGCTGGATGTTCCCGTTGCGGAGATAGTTAAACACCAAAACGGGTTTGGAGTGTTCCATGCAGTGGGCGATGGCCGTCTGATCCATCACCCGCAGACCTTTTTCAATCACCGTGGCAAAATTCAATTCGTCGTACATGACCGCGTGCGGGTTCTTTTCCGGGTCATCACTGAAAACGCCATCGACCCGCGTGGCCTTCATCAGGATCTCGGCGTCCAGTTCAAGCGTCCGCAACGCGGCGGCCGTGTCGGTCGTGACAAACGGCCCGCCGGTGCCGGCGGCCAGAATGATGATTCGCCCTTTTTCCAGATGGCGGTGAGCGCGGCGGCGGATGTAGGGCTCGCATACCCCGTCCATGCGAATTGCACTCATCAGTCGCGTTTGGCAGCCGACCGATTCCAACCCATCTTGCAGAGCCAATCCGTTGATGACGGTTGCCAGCATCCCCATGTAATGTGCTGTCGCTTCGTCGACGATCGCTTGCGTCTCCTTGAACTGGCTGCCACGCAAGATGTTCCCGCCGCCGATCACGACGGCAATTTGGCTGCCAAGCTGTTTGGCTTTCTGAATTTGCTGGGCGATATGCAAAACATCCTTCATGCTGATACCGCGTTCTCCCGGCGCAGCAAAACTCTCGCCGGACAGTTTGAGCACTACACGTCTGTATTTTGCCTTTTCCGATTCTGCCATGAATGATGCCGCCATGATGTCGGTTGGATAGTCACAAAAAAAGCCCCAGTTTAACTGAGGCTTGGTTCTTAGTCGGCAGAGTCGCCCAACTCCCAATGAACGTAATCTTTAATCGTCAATCCGTTACTTTTGGCAAACTCGGCCACGGTTTGCTTGTCGTCTTTTACGAAAGGTTGGTCCAACAGCACGCGTTCCGCAAAAAAGTTTCGCAGTCGGCCTTCGACCATCTTGTCGACAATGTTTTCCGGTTTGCCTTCGCGCAAAGCCGCTTCACGGAGGATTTCGCGTTCCTTGGACACTTCATCGGGATCCAATGCGTCGCGATTCAGTGCCTGGGGACGCAATGCGGCAATATGCATGCTGATGTCTTTGATCGATTGATCGTCGCCCCCTTCAACCGATATCAGCACTCCGGAAACGGTGGCGGCATTGTGCGTGTAACCACCGGTAGGCGTATCGAATCGCTTGAATCGCCCGACGTTAAACACTTCCCGAATCCGGTTGAACAATTCGTCTTTTTGTTCGCGGAGGGTCGATCCGGATTGACTGGGCGACGGCTGGTCCAACAACTCATCGGCGGTGGACGCACCCGGCCCCGTAGCCAACTGCTTGGCCAGATCGTTGGCCAGTTGCACGAACTCGTCGTGGCTTGCCACCGGCGCGCTTTCGCATTGCAGCTCCACAATGGCACCGGCTGGTCGGTCGACACCGCAATAGATGCCAAAACGACCAAAGGAGGTGACGCGGTCGGCTCGCTTGGACATGACGGTTTGGCCGGCTTTGCGAAGAATCTCGATGGCCTTTTCTTCGTCGCCATCGGCCTCGCTCAAGGCCTTTTTGCAGTCCATCATCGGTAAACCGGTGCGCTCACGCAGTCGTTTGACATCACCAGCGGTTATTGTTGACATGGTTAAGTTACTCCTTGCATTGACGGGTCGAAAATCGTTTTTGGGTCCAGGTGATTGTGTGATTCGTCGTATGACCATCAGGCCGTCTAGGCCTGCCAGCCGGAGCGTCATCGAGGTACAACCCAACCCCTCGCTAACGCTTCGGGATACCATCTGCCCAGGTTTTCGGATTGGCCAAAATTGACAACCGGTATGCGGCAGTCATCAAGACGACAGCTGGCGAAACAGCTTCAAGCAAATCGTGAACGTCAGCACAAACGTCTTGCTACTGATCGGCTTGCGCAACCACTTCCGCCTGTTCGGTCTTTTCTTCGCTAACCGACTCCGTGGAGGGAGTCTCGGCCGCGGTCGACTCGTCTTCGCCCTCCTTGCTGGCTTTGCGGTTCTTGGCGCCGGCCAGCACCGCGTCAGCTAGATGACGAATGACGACATCGATCGAGCGAATCCCATCGTCATTTCCCGGAATGGGCAAGTCCACCGCATCCGGATCGCAGTCGGTGTCAATTAACGCCACCGTTGTGATTCCCAGCGACTGCGCTTCGCGGATCGCGTTTTTTTCTTTTTTTGGATCAACGACCACAATCGCTTCCGGCAACCGGTTCATCGTACGAATGCCGTTGAGGTTGCGAAACATCTTGCGGTATTCGCGATTCAACGAAGACTGCATTTTCTTCGAATACGTTTGCAATTCGTCACCACTACGAATCGATTCCAGCTCTTCCAGGCGGCTCATGCGGCTGCGAATCGTACGAAAATTAGTCAACGCGCCACCTAACCACCGCTCGCTGACAAACGGCATGCCGCTGCGGGTCGCTTCGCGCTCAATCACCGGACCGGCTTGCCGCTTGGTTCCGACGAACAGCACCAAACTTCCTCCTTCGGCGACCTGGGTCAAAAACTTCTTGGCGCGCAGCAGACCGCGAATGGTTTCGCGAATGTCAATAATGTGAATTTGATTCTTGCGGCCGTAGATGTAAGGTGCCATCTTGGGGTTCCAGCGACTGCTGCGATGGCCAAAATGCACCCCTGCTTCGATGAGTTCCTGCACTATCTGATTTGCCATAAATCCTCCCGTAATACCGAGCGCCTGATGACCACCCAGGGGGCATCGCAAGCCCTTAAGCCAGAGCTTTCGCCGGCAGTACACTTAAAAGTTGGAAAACGGCGCGCACTTCGGACGCGTCCAAGTTGTGAGAATTGTGTAGTTTATCGCCTTAACCCACCAAGGGCAATTGCAAATCCCACCCCCCACGGGATGTAATTCCAGAGGACGGTGTGTCCGGTACATCTTCATCCAACGCCGATGGCGAAATGCTTCGCCAGCGTATCGAGTCGGCCTACCGCCAGGTAGCCGGCGAACGGGCTAATTGGGCAAGCGTGGACTTTGGCCCAGCCCGCACCGAACCGCCGCGTTTGCTATTTCCCGGATCGTTTAATCCATTGCACTCGGGTCACCGAGAAATGGCTCGCGTCGCCATTGAGCGGATTGGCGGCCCCTTGTGTTACGAACTGTCGATTCGCAATGCCGATAAGCCTGCTATTTCGCTGGATGAAACTTGGCGGAGACTGGTTACCTCGACGGCCGGCGATGAGAAGTATCCGGCGTTTGCGCCTCACGGCTTAGTTCTGACCAACGCACCGCGTTTTGTCGACAAAAGCGAATTGTTTTTACGATCGATGTTCATTGTCGGAGTTGACACCATTCTGCGGATCGCCGAAACGCGGTACTACCAAAGCAACCCCGAACGGCGAGACCAGGCGATTGAACGACTGGCGCGAAACGAGGCGCGATTCATGGTGTTCGGCCGCTGTTGTGAGGGACGTTTCCAGACCTTGAATTCCATTTCTATCCCCAGTTCGCTGCGAAATTTGTGCATTAACATTGCCGAAACGTCATTTCGATACGACATTTCCTCCAGTTATCTGCGCGATCAACGGGAAAACGGATTATAATGGTGCGAAGACACGGATGGTCCTTGCCTCACGATTCGTCAAACGCCGCCCCACCCTTTCGGATGTTATCGAATCATGCGCGACGTAGAAAATCTTCGTGACAGTTTCAACGTCAGTGTCTGGCATTTGCTGTTGTCTACGCCAGGCATCATCTGCTGGTTTTTGTGGTTCGGCTCCGAAACGGGTAGCGACTTTTACGAATACCTGAACACGTTAACGTTTCTGATTGTTTACGGTGTCATTGCCATCATTTGCAGCGGCGTGGCGTTTGTCATTCCCGGTTCGCGATGGATTCGCGTGTCGGTCTTCGTTATTAATCTCAGCTTTCCTTGCTACGCCCTGATACCCGTTATTACTGGATTTGAGATTAAACATTGGACGTTATGATGCATGACACGCCCAGTATGACATGTGTTATCCGGCAACCAAATTGGCGATTCCGTTGACGGCCGCGAGGAAACCGAAGAATAGAAAGCCGGCAGCCAGCTGGCTGCCACGCGGCTGGCCCTGAAGCGCAATCAACAAAATCACGCCAACAAGAACTAGTGCGACTCCCACCGATAATTTGGAAATGCCACGGCGGCGCTTCTGCTGAGTCACTTGCCGCACGGCGCGATCGGCCACATTCCGGGCCAATTCCGCATGCACGCCAAGTTTTTTCAGGCGCGTGGCAATCATGCCGGTTGTAGCCCCCGAGTTCGCCATGTCGATCGCATCCTGCAACAAGTCTTCGCTGAATCGTTCCGACTGAACCTGTGACATGCGGCTGCGTCTCTACGTGCGTCGTTCAATTTTCAGATTCAAGTATGGCAGCGCGACCACTGAGCCGGCGAGCCCCAAAAATCAATTTGCCTGTTGCCAGTGATGAGTAAAAACACGAGTATAAGTGGCCTCTCTGTCCAATTTGTCCCTCTCGATTAGTTTGTTGCTGAATTAGGATAAATCCATGGTCCAGCTGTTACTGACTACTCCAGAGGTGCAACAAGCGCTGGTCAGCGCCGAGCGATTTCAGGCCCGGTACCGCTGCGAAATTCCAGCCGCGTATGTAGAGCACCTGGTTCAGCTCATCCAGCAAGCGGTGGATTTCTACCAAAAAATCGACGCAGACCAACCGTGGATCGGTTACTTGACGATCGATGAATCCACCAATACCGTCGTCGGATGTTGCGGATTCAAAGGCAACCCGACGGACGATGGCGCCGTTGAGATCGCATACCATACCTTCCCGTCGTTTGAATCTCGAGGTTATGCCACGGCGGCGACCAAGGCGATGATTGATATTGCCGCCGCCGCGCCGACTATCGAGTGGGTGATCGCCGACACGTTGCCGGAAAACAACGCGTCCGGCCGCGTCCTGCAAAAGTGCGAATTTCAAAAGCTGGGTGATTACGACCACCCGGAAGACGGGACGGTATGGAGGTGGCAGTATCGCATTTGCCGTTAGTGTTCAAAAATTCGCGGTTTT
>JBFILF010000099.1:0-13795 GCA_041599835.1 Pirellulaceae bacterium | reverse complement strand
AGGCGTTCGGGGACGGTGGCCGACGTTGGATCGATGGCGGCCAGGCGGCCCACGCTGACGTTGCCGGTGCCTTTGTCGATCACCAACCATAGGTTGTCGGCGTCTTCGATAAACGGTGTATTGGTCGGCGTCGGCACCAGATCCGTGGTATCAACCTCATCGCCATCGCCGGTGCAGATCAGCAAATACACCGATCCGACCGGGTACGATAAGACGCCGTCCTGGTTGATCCGGTCGACACTGCCCTTGCGATCAAACCAGACTTCGATCGATCCGTTGGGCGCCACCGTGGCAAACTGGTTGGCATCGGCGCCGTGACCCGAGTAGCCCATGTTGACGAACAACCGCGGTGGCAAATTGATGACGCTGGTTTCCACCCGCTGAGGCTGGCGAATGGCCATGAAGTCCACCAGCAGCTCGTGGGGACTAACCGGGTTGTGCGGCGGAATTGGTTCATTGGGCTGAATGCGAATGTTGACCGCGATCGTTTCAAACGGCGGCACCAACGTTTTGACAACGCTTGTGATCAAATACCACACGCCCCCGTCGTTGAGTTCGATGTAGTCGCCGGGTTTCAGTTCAAGCGAAATCCGTTGTTGTATCGGCATTGGTGGATTCCGACGGTAAAATCTCACCGTGGCACTGCCCGCCGTCGTGCTATTGGGCGGCGGCATCACGTTTTCCACGGCCACCGCGTGATCGTAATAATCCCCACGGAACTCGGGCAGCGCCCGCAGCCGATACAGCGTCGTGGCGTATTGGGGAACATTGGGGTTGGTGACGATTTCCACACCGGCCAGGCCATCGACGGCCGCTTGTTCGCGAGCGGCGGCAAACATCGATCCCACGACCCGCGCTGTTTCGCGCACTTTGCGGTCGCGCGTCAGCAACCGCACCGTGGGAATCACGATGACAGCCAGCGACACGAGAATCGTGATCGTGATCAACAATTCGACCAGTGTGAATCCGCGGCTATCGGAAGACATGAAACGTTTCATGATGAGACAATCTGAAAAGAGGGTGCGTTAATTGAGCGTGTTTTTGACATTAATGGACTGAATCAGGATGCGGTAATCTTCCGGTTTGTTGGGTAAATCGCCCGTGACAGGATCAAACCGCGGGTCGATGTGAGGATCCGTGGCCGTGGTCGGATCGGCCGGCGAATACGGGTCTTTGGCGTTGCCGTTAGCAGCGGCGATTGACACGTTGATCAAGTCAAATTCCAACGGATCGCCGAAAGCATCGATCACCTCGGGGTTGCCGTCGTTGTCGGTGTCGGCAATTTCGCGATTCCGTAAAATGGCCAGCGCCGACCGGCCGTCCTCCAAATAGTTCAAGGCCAGGATGGCGTACAGGCACTCGGCGCCCTCGTGTTCCAGGGACCACGAACCAAAATTGCTGCCATTGGTGGGCATTCCCAATTTTGCGCGGAACCGAAACAACATTTGCGGTTCGGCAAACGTTGACCAATCATAGGCGGTGGGATTTGCCGTTTCGTTTAACGGAAACGGCGTGTTGTAGGGTCCCGGCGGGGGCGGATTGGGAAACAGGGGCGGATCGGCGACGTTACCCATTGGATCATCCAGCAAATCGTTGCGCCGACTAGGCATTTCGACTCGCAAGATTTCTTCCAAAGCCGCTGCGCGAACCAGCCGCATTTCTTCCAAGTCGCCGGAGGCGGGCAAGTAACGAAGCGAAATCACCCGATAACTGTATTCTTCGAGTTTGCGTTCCAACACTTCCGAGATTCGCTGGATTTGCGCGTTCGTCCGGCTCTTCAGCGCATCTTCTTCCACACCGGCCAGCAAACTCAAACTGAGCGTGACGATGATGCCGATGATGGCCAGCACCATCAGCAGTTCGGTCAGCGTGAAGCCGCCGCGTTGGTTGTGCAACATGACGGGGCTCCTAATTGGCGTTTTCGTTCTCGACAAATACATCCAGCCGGCCTTCGGCAAAATTGCACAAGTTGTCGCGGTTGGCGTAGTTGGCTGGATCGGCCAAGGCGGTCAGTGGCGCCGCATTGCCAAAACAATCGTCGACACCTGCCGCCGTCAGCTGGTAGGAATTGGGATTGTAAAAACCACCGTCGTACGGGTTGGGGCAGGCAATCACGGTATTGGTGGTGCCGTCGCAATCGGGCAGATCGAACACCACGGTGGAGTAGGTTTCGTGGTGGAAGTAAACGTAAGCCGAATCGTCACCGACATCTTGCAAATACGTGAAGATCGGCTGATCGACACCGTCCGGATAGTTGGCAGTGAAAACTTCGTTCAACCGATTGGATTTGAAATCGAAAAACACCTTCCGCTCGCTGGTGAACACGGTCGGGTCCGGCGTGACCGTGTCGCGCGCCCCGGTGAACGGGAATTGGGCGTCGTTGTGCAGTTGCGACAACCAAAACCACAATGAGGTTTGAGGAGACCTAAACGAGGCGGTGTTGACATTGCCGACAAGATTGATGCCCACTTCGTCCCACCAAGCCTCCAGTCGTGATTTGCTACCGTCGATCGGGTCGGGCGTGGTGTGCTCGCTGTGCGAGGGGGAAATCTTCGCCAGGAACTGCAGCAATCTCGGTTCGGCCGCCGCGTAAGGTAATGGATTTCCTCCCCCATCCAGAAACTCGCTCAAGTCCGACGGATAGAAACCGAACTCGTCTTTGAATTTTTCGATGGAGGCTTCCAGCTGGTTGATTTCGATATTAATGGTGGCTTCGCCGGTCGTGCGGAATATGCCACTGACGGCCGGAATCAATAAGGCCATGAGAATCCCGATCACCGCGATCACGACCAACAGTTCCAGCAGCGTGAATCCACTGCGCGGGCGCCGGTTGCCGGAAGGGGTTTGAGGAGCGGTCATTAGAAAAGTCTCCGTATGAATAGCTGTTAGTTGTTAGCTTTTAGTCGTTGGCTATCAGTTGTTGGTGTAATTCGTTGGTTCGTCGTTCCTTGTCTGCCCTCACCCAAGCCCCGCCGGGCGGCGGGTCTTTTCCCTCTCCCCGAGGGAGAGGGGTTTGGTCACGTCCTTCTCCCTCGGGGAGAAGGTGGTCCCGGCGTGCCGGGACCGGATGAGGGCCGAACAGTTTTATTTTTTTGAGCCTATTGGTTTGGATTTTTGTATTGTTCTTCGACTTTCGTCGTTGTTCTTCAACCTTCGTCTTTCCTTGTCTGCCCTCACCCAAGCCCCGCCCGGGTGGCGGGTCTTTTCCCTCTCCCTGGGTTTGGTCATGTCCTTCTCCCTATCCGCTTTGCAGACCGGCGATCAGGCCGATCAGCGGCATGAACAAGGCGACGACGATAAATAACACGATCAAACCGAGCACGATGATCATCACGGGCTCGATCAGTTTCATCATCCCATCGGTCAACGTGCGGACTTCTTCGTCGTAATAATCGGCGACCTTGTACATCATCACGTCCAACTCGCCGGTCTCTTCACCCACGTCGACCATGTTGATCACCAGGTCCTCGACCACGGGTTTCTTGTAAACCAGGAAGTAAAACAAACCGCCCACCAGGCCCAGGCCGGCCATTGCGTACAGCACCTCGTACAACAAGTCGACTTTGACAAACAGCACGAGCAGCGGCAGCAAGGCCAGCGTGGTCGCGAAGAAAAACGCCGTGACCGGGTGGAAACTGGGGATGCAATATGTCTTCATGGGGCGGGCGATCGTATCGCCATCGCGAATCGCATCGGTAATGCGGCTGTACATTTTTTCATACATGGCGTTGCCGGACGTCTCGCGGGTGATCGTCAAGCCTTCCAGGATCGGCACGCCGCTGGCGACCAGGGCGCCCAGCGTTCGCGTGGTTCGGGCCAAGTTGGCTTTTTGCAGCAGTTTGCCCAGCACCGGAAACTTCAGCAGGTACAGGTGCCAGCCCATGCGTCCCGCCCGGAATTTGCACAAAAGCGCGATGAACAGAAAGATCGCGATCGGAACCAACGGGAACAAGAACCACAGCTTGACCACGCGGTTGGAGATGGCGATCAGCAACTCGGTCATCACCGGCAAGTCGAGTTCGAACTCTTCGAACATCGCCTTAAACTCGGGGATGATGTACATCATGATGAAGGTCAGGATCAAGCAGGTGAACAGCACGACCAGGGCCGGATAAATCAGCGCGCCAATCACCTTGGTTTTCAGCGACTGGGTGCGCTCCTTGAACTCGGCCAATCGGCGAAGGATGACTTCCAGCGAACCGCCGGCCTCACCCGCCTTGATCATGTTCACGTACAGCCGGTCAAACACTTTGGGCGACTTGCCGAGCGCTTCGGACAGCGTGGCACCGCCTTCGATTTCATCGCATACGTCGATCAGGGCGTTTTTCAGCGCGCCTGGTTGGGATTGTTCCTCGAGAATTTTGAGGCTGCGGAGGATCGGCAGCCCGGCGTCCTGCAGAATCGACAGCTGGCGGGTGAACGTCACCATCTTTTTGCCGCCGGCGCCGCCCAAGGCAAACGTCTTGCGTCGCCCGCTTTTCGATACGGCTTTCTTGTCCGTTTTTTGGGTGGAAATCTTGGTGACGAAGTAGCCCATCGAGCGAATCGTGGCTTGCGCTTCATCTTGCGTGGGCGCATCGATGACGTCGCGGATTTCTTGACCCTGCGGGTCCATCGCTTCGAATTGAAAAGTTGGCATGTGAGAATCCTCAACAGGTACAGGACGTATGATTCGTGTTGTGCGGTGCCAGTCGATCCAGCTCAGGTTTTACTCTGGGTCACGCTTCCAAAATGGTCTCTCGAATGACTTCTTCGGCCGTGGTGGTGCCGTCGAACAAAAATTTCAACCCGGCGTCGCGGAGCAAAATCATGCCTTTCCGCTCGGCGGCGTCGCGCATCTCATCCGTGGTGGCGTTGGCCATGATCATGTCGCGCAGTTCGTCGTCAATGATCATCAGCTCAAACAGCCCGACGCGCCCCTTGTAGCCGGTATTGTTGCAACTATTGCAGCCCTGGCCGCGGTAAAACTTTCTGCCTTTCACGTCTTCCTGGGTCAGTTTCAATTCAACCAGGTTCTCTTCGGTCGGCTCGACTTCCTTGCGGCACTCCAGGCAAATCCGCCGCACCAGCCGCTGCGCCAGAATCGCTTCGACCGTGGCCGTGATCAAAAACGGCGGCACGCCCATGTCGCGCAATCGCGTCACCGTGCTGGGCGCGTCGTTGGTGTGCAGCGTGCTGAACACCATATGACCGGTCAGCGACGCCTGCACGGCGATCTCCGCCGTCTCGGTGTCGCGGATTTCACCCACCAGGATCTTGTCCGGGTCTTGCCGCAAAATCGCCCGCAGGCACGAGGCGAATGTGACCTGAATGTCCGGATCGATCGGAATCTGAATGATGCCGTCAATGTCGTATTCCACCGGGTCCTCAGTCGTGATCAGCTTGTCTTCGATCCGATTCAGCTCCGACAGCGCCGAATACAATGTCGTGGTTTTGCCGGAACCGGTGGGGCCCGTCACCAGAATAATGCCGTTGGGCTTTTCCATGACTTGACGGAATTCCTCGATCGTAAAGTCGCTCATGCCGACGTTGTTTAAATCCAGCGACACGACGCTGCGGTCCAGCACTCGCAACACCACGCTCTCGCCGAACATCGTGGGCAACACGCTGACCCGCAAATCAATCGGGTGGCCGCCGACCGTCAACTCAATTCGGCCGTCCTGCGGCAGCCGCCGCTCGGCGATATCCAGGTTGGCCATGACCTTGACGCGGGTGGTGATGGCGAAGGCCAAGTGCCGCGGCGGGGGGACCATTTCATACAGCACTCCGTCGGCCTTGATGCGAATGCGGAACTCGTCTTCGAACGGCTCAAAGTGAATGTCGCTGGCATGGTCCTTGATCGCCAGCAGCAAAACCATGTTGAGCAACTTGCGGACCGGCGCGCTTTCCACCAATTCGGTCACGTCGCCCAGGTTGATCGGGCCATCGCCAGCCAGCTGGGCCGCGGCCCGACTGAGTTCTTCGTCGGCCTGCAATTCGCGAATGATGCTTTCAATGCTCTCGGTTTCTTCATTGAAAAACTTGTCGATCGTTTTGAGAATCTGATTTTCGGTCGCAACCAGAATGCGAATGTCCTGGCCGATGAACCGCCGCAATTCGTCCTGCATGGTGATGTTTTGCGGGTCGCAGGTGGCCAACGTGAGCACGCCGTCGTTCAACTGCAGCGGGATCACCCGGTACAGCTGGGCCATCGGGTTGGAAATTGGCTCGCGGGCGTCGTCCGGCGGTGTGAATCCCTCGATATCGATCGTTTGCAGACCAAATTGTTCGGCCAGCGCCTGAATCAACTGTTCATCAGTGATCAGGCCCATGTCCTCGGCGATCTTGCCCAGCATCTGGCCGGGGTGTTGGCTCTGCTCCTCAAGCAACAATTCCAGTTGCTCGTCGGTGATGAAACCAAGGTCAACAAAAATCTGTCCGATGCGACGAATTGGCATGTTCAATAACCTCGTGCGGCAAAACTCCGTAAGGGGGAGCTAGGCAAGTCTGTTTGTTCCTGTGCTTGTTGTCGGGATGTGCCGGGTTGGCTCCGTGTGTTTGGTGTATCCGTGTTTTTTGGTGTAGTGGATCAGTGTTCCGATTCCTCGTCGATCTCCACGTCGCCGGGGTGAACCGGTTCTTCCAGTTCCAGCATTTGCCGGCGAGCCGTGGCGATGCGGCGCGCCAGGGCGTCCGGGTCGTGGGCCTTGGCCAACACATCTTCCATCTCGACCTTCTCGTGAATCCACAAATCAAACAGGTTGTCGTCCAGCAAGTTCATGCCGAATTTGGCGCCGGTTTGAATTGCCGAGTTGATGCGAAACGTTTTGTTTTCACGAATCAAGTTGGACACGGCCGGCGTGACCACCAGCGTTTCAAAAGCGGCCAGCCGCCCGCCGCCAATCCGCGGCAACAGCGTCTGCGCCAACACCGCCAGTAGCGATGTGGAAAGTTGGGTGCGGATCTGGTCCTGCAAGTTTCCGGGAAACGCATCGATGATTCGGTTGACCGTGCCCTGAGCGCTGTTGGTGTGCAACGTGGCAAAGACGATGTGACCCGTTTCCGCGGCGGTGATGGCGGCTTCGATCGTTTCCAAGTCGCGCATTTCGCCCACCAGAATCACGTCGGGGTCCTGACGCAATGCCCGGCGAATCGCCTCGGCAAAACTCGGGACGTCCACGCCGATTTCGCGCTGGTTGACCGTCGACAGCTTGTGATAGTGAAAAAACTCGATCGGATCCTCAATCGTGATGATGTGGTGATCCATTCGCTCGTTGATGTAATTGACCAGGCTGGCCAGCGATGTACTTTTGCCGGAACCCGTGGGACCGGTCACCAGGATCAACCCGCGCGGCCGCATCACCAGCTTGGTCAACACCTCGGGTAAACCCAGTTGTTCCGGCGTGAGATGCTCATTGGGAATCTGCCGCAACACCATGGCAATGTTGCCGCGCTGTTTGAAGATCGAAACGCGGAAACGCGCTTTGTCCCCAAAGGCAAACCCAAAGTCCGACGTGCCCATCTCCTGAAGTTCACGTTGGCAGCGCTCCGGCGCAATGCTCTTCATCAGCGAGACGCAATCGTCTGCATCGAGCGTTTTGGTTTCCAGTTTGCGAAGCCGGCCATGCAACCGAAAAACCGGCGGCTGGCCTACCGTAATGTGAATGTCGCTGGCGCCCTGTTTGACGCAGGCTTCCAGCAATTTGTCAATTAGGACCGAAGCCATCAGTTGCTTTCCAAAAACACAAATGAGTTGCTAACGGGCAGGCGCTACAATTCGTTCATCCAGAACGAGGCGAGATAAAATATGAAGATGCTGACGAATCTAGTTTTCCTGCGAACGATTGGGAGCGCCGTCGCCTGTCATCCATTTGCGGAAGCAGTTGGGAGGAGAATCGAGACTTGGTCCACGCATGATTATTCAGACGTTTCCAGCCAAGACAAAAAACCTCGCCGGGCGATCCGATCCGCCGATCTGGGACAAGCCGTCCCAACATCGCGACAAACCCCCATATGGGTGGGTTTGCCTTGGCCAAATCGGAACGGAAACCCAGCGAACGACAACCTCTGAATTCAAGATAAACCGGATCGCCGAAAAGAGAACACTTGCCAAAGCAGAGTTTTTACTGGCTGCTCCCGCCGACGGCGGTACGACCGCGCGTTAGCCGGCCGCCTTGATTTCGTCCTGTTCGGTCTTCTTGGTCACCCGGGCAACTTCTTCGAAAGTGGTAAAACCATTGAGAACCTTGTCGATGGCATCTGCATAAAGCGTTGACATGCCACGACTTATGGCATACGAACGGAGTTCGGCAGTGGTTTTGTGGTCGAAAATCATCTGCCGGACTTTGGCATCGATAATCATCAATTCAAAAATCGCGATGCGGCCTTTGTAGCCGGTTTTCTGGCAAGCGTTGCAGCCTTTGCCCTTCATAAATTTTGCCGTTTTCAATTGCTCTTCGGTAATCGCGAAATCCTCGATTACTCTTTCAGGGGGTGTGTGACGCGCCCGGCACTTCGGGCAAACCGTCCGCACCAGTCGCTGGGCCAGGATCGCAACCACACTGCTGGCAACCAGATAACCGGGCACGCCCATGTCGACCATACGTGTTACGGCACTGGGCGCATCGTTCGTGTGCAGAGTACTGAAAACCAAGTGTCCAGTTAAACTAGCCTGAATTCCCATAGAAACCGTCTCTGCATCACGCATTTCACCCACTAGAATGATGTTCGGAGCTTGACGCAGCATTGAGCGGATAATGCGGGCAAAGTCCAGTCCGATGTTGTGGCGGACTTCGACTTGATTGATCCCCGGCAGGTAGTATTCCACGGGATCCTCGGCGGTGATGATTTTGCGGTCGGGCCGATTGAGCGTGTTGAGGGCCGCATACAACGTGGTGGTCTTGCCGGATCCGGTGGGGCCAGTCACGAGGATAATACCGTTGGGGCGTCGGATCAGTTGTTGAAAGACCTTGAAGTTCTCTTCGGAGAAGCCCAGTTGCCGGACGCCGACTTTGATGCTGTCTTTGTCCAGCAACCGCATGACGGCCGACTGGCCGTGATTAGTGGGGATGACGCTGACCCGCAAATCGAGTTCTTTTTCGCCCACGGTCACTTTGATGCGGCCGTCTTGGGGCCGCCGCCTTTCGGCGATGTCGATTTTGGCCAGGATTTTGATGCGGGAGATGACCGCCCCCAGTTGTCGCCGGGGCAGCTTATCACGCTCGTGCAACACGCCATCGATGCGGTAGCGAATCCGCACGCGATCTTCAAAAGGCTCGACGTGAATGTCCGAGGCCCTTAGCTGGACCGCTTCGGTGATCATCAGATGGACCAGCCGCACGATCGGCGCGCTGCTCTCATCCACCATCTCCTCGTCGTGCAAATCTTCATCGACGGTCTCGGTGAAATCGATGGCCGTGTCGGTGAATTCCTGGAGGATCGAGTCGGCACTTTCACCTTCGACCTGGCCGTATAGGCGGTTGATTGATTCGAGAATATTGGCCCGTGGGGCCAGGGCAATCTTGATGTCGCGATTGAGAATGAACCGCAATTTATCGATCGTATCGACGTCCCGCGGGTTGCTGATCAGCACCGTCAACTGGGTGCCATCTTCGCGAAACGGCAGCACGGCGTTTTCGCGGGCCACCGATTCCGGCATGAGTTCGATGATGGCGTCGGCGATTTCTTCGGTCGCCAGGTCGACAAAATCGAGTTTGTGTTCCTCGGCCACCGCTTTCATGACTTCATCGGCTGTTGCGTATCCGAGTTTGACCAGCGCATCGGACACGTCGGTTGACGTCGATTTGGCCGTCTGCTCAGCGTCGACCAGCATATCCCGGGTGATCACGCCGCGATCGATCAAAATCTTGGCAAATCCCTTAATTTCGTCGCCCATCAAAACACTCCAAATTCATGGCAGGCGCGCCATTGCGCATGCTGCGGCAATTCGTTTGATCCAACCATTAAATGAGTCCGCTAGTGGGGTAACTGCCGCGGCGAGGCATAGCGCGACCCGCGGCCGCTCGGTGTGGTGCCGGCCTGTTTAGCGCTGACTAGATTATATCTTGACTGACCTCATTTGAGCTTGTCAAACCGCGGCTGTCGAGCGGTTTTCCTGGGCCACAAAATCGATTGATTCAACAAAACAGGACGTCAAACGGCTGCTGCCAGCGGCCACCGCCGACCCGGCAATCGCGTTCATGGCCGGGACCGAAGAAACGGACGACGGTGCGGTTTTTGGAGACGGTGCCGCTGTCTGAATTTGAGGTTCCAGCCTTGTCAACGCTGCCTGTCGGCCATCAGCGGGTCAATAAATTCGGCCAAATGCCGCCAAGCTGATTTGATTCGATCTGTCAATGATTCCGGGCCCCGTCCGTCGTTTGGCGTCGTCGGAGCTGCGGTCGTTAGTGGTGGAGCGGGCGATAACGGCTGGCCGCCGGCCAAACGAGCCAGCTGGTTTTCAAATTCACCTTGTTCGGTTTCGCCCAAGATCGAAGCCACTGAGGGCTGCTGCAGTTTGTTCCGAATATCGACGATTGCTTCCACGGTGGGTTCCCAACCGGCGGGAACGACAGGATTGGGGGGCGCCACGGCAAACGGCTGACCGCCCGGCAATCCCATTTGTCCTGGGCCCACCGAAACGTTGCTTGGGTGTTGTGCTGCCCGAGGCGGCGGCTCCCCCAAGTGGGACTGAAGACCCTGAATCAGCAAGCCCACCAAAACGATCACGAACAACGATTGCAAAAACCCGGCATTTGTCATGGCAAAAACGCTCCAAATCTGATTTGGCCGCTTACTGTAGCCGGCCTGTCGTGACCGCCGAATAGCAATCCTCGGCACAGGCGATACAATCGGCTGGCCTCGAGGGCAAAAAACCGGCTAAATGTCCGGGAACCAAGTGCTCGGCGGGGGCGTCAAAAATTGACAATCCTCGATGGCCAGTGGTAATCTGGTACTATTGAACAAGACCGCTACTTCTCCCGTTTCGCCGACCTCGTTTTGTGTCGGATGGGTGTGCCAGGAGCCTTGGCTGACGCCTTGTCTCGACCCAAAAATCGATTGCTGTTACGAAGTAGCTAACCAGCGGGAGAAACTCATGAACTCACAGGATGCCGTGATGCGAACGCCACCATTTGCCCTCCGCGCGTTGGACTTTCGATTGACACTGGCGCTGGCCTGCCTCTCGATGCTGATCGGTCAGCTGCTGTTGGGTTCGCCGGTCTCCGGGCAGCAGGCGGCGCCGCCTGAGGCCAAGCCGCAATACGAGACGCTGCCGATTGCCGACGCCTACCGGGCGCCGTCATTGGAGGGGATTGACGCCAAAGCCCAGCGGGATCTGTATCTGGAAACCAACAAACAGCGTCGCAAGATCGAGGCCGATCGTCGCGAAACGGAACGAAGAATCAGCGATACGTTGCGCGGCCGGCAAAGCTCGGCGTCGGCCAACGAGATCGACCAGTTTTTCAACGGTTACGTGATTCCGGCGATGACGCAAACCGATGATGAGACGCTTGAAGACTTGGGCCGCACGCGGGCGGATTTCTTCCGCAATTACCTCAACAGCACGCCGCCGAGTGCGCTGCGCAACCAGGTCATCGACAATTTGACGTTCCCCAAAATGCGTCAGATCGTCGAAGGGAATTTTCACCCCGCCGTTCGAATCAATGCCATGTTCATTATCGGGCGACTCAACGCCGTGGAAGGCCGCCGTGGCGATAACGGACAGTTGCCTCGGCCCTACGAACCCGCACTCAACTACATGCTTCAAGCCTGGTCCAACGCCGAGCTTCCAAACTATTTGAAGGTTCCGATTCTGGCCGGACTGGAACGGCACGCCAGCATGCGCGGGTTGAAAACCGATAACGTGATGGCCACCGGTCCCCGGCGCCAATTGGCCGACGAGATGATCAACGTTTTGGCCCTGCAGCCCAATCAAGAAATGCCAGCAGAGTTGGCGTATTGGATGCAGCGCCGCGCCGTGCGGATCCTCGGGAATCTGGGTGATCCCGGTGAAGCCGGCCGATATGCGCAACAGCTGCGCGACCTCATCTCTAACGAAAATCTTGATTTTCAGATTCGAGTGGACGCCGTCGACGCCTATGCCAAGCTCGATTTTTCGGCGGATGTCGCCTTGGCAGCCATTCAGGAAGTCATTCCAAAAATTGCTGACGTGGTCATTCGATCGGCCCAATACAATGCCCAGTACATCGACGAGAAAATCAGCGAAATTCGCATGACGGCCATGTTTCTCGATGGTGAGGATGTCAGCAAAGGAGGCGTTCGCGAAAGCACCGCTTCGCCCGGTCTGGGTCGTGGCGCCAGTGCCGAAGCGCCGGGAAGCTCTCAAGGCTCTGCGCAACAAAAAGACGAAGTGATCGAAATCCTCCCCGCCTACCACCGCGAACTGGTTCGGCGTCGGTTTAAGGATGTCGCTTGGGCGGGCCGGATCGTTTTAGTGGGCGACGACTTGCGAAACCCCAACAAAGGGCTCAAGGCCCTGGTGGACGATCAAAGCGATGAGGCCAAATTTATCGAGGAAATCAGGACTATCATCGACAACATGATGGCGGCCACCGATGTCAATGAACCAGGAGAGGACGACTTGGGGGATGACGAGGCCAGCAGCGACGAGGACGAGGAGCGGCCGTCGTTGGCCGATCGATTGAAAAAGGCGCTCAAAGATGGTTCCGAGGCGCTGCAAGCGGCCGTGGAAAAACGGGCCTCGGCAGCGACCGCCACCCAGCCGACCAGCGAATCGTCGGGCACCGAGGATACCGCTGGATCAAGCGGCCAATAGGTCATTTCCCCACCCCGATTAGAACCAAGGCAAAACCAGCAGTTTGGGGGAACCACACGGTCTTGGCCGCCGAGATCGCGCCAAACGGGATTCGGTGAAGCCCGTCACAGAATGGTTCAGTGGTGCGAATCTCCACCAAATTGTAGAAATTTTCTTGACTTAAGCTCGATTACGGGAATAATAGCGTCAGTCGCTCTACGCCAATGTGACGTCTTAGAAATACACGGATGCGGGCGACTGTACGACATTACCGCACGCTTGGCGCTCAGGGACGCGGCGCATTGAGTCGGTTTGCCGGTTCATTTCTCAACGCTCGGTTTTAGGTTAATCAAATTGCGACGACGTCAGTTCGCGCGCAGGGTTATTCAGGGACTTTTTTTAACATGGCCGAAAAAAACCAAAAAATCAGTAACGTGTTTGAGGCGATCCTTAAATACGGTCACGACGAAGACTTTACTCCGACCGCTTCGAATGAGTTTGAAGCGACCAATGCTCCGGCCGGGTCGGACGAGAAAATCGAAGCCTTGCGTCGTCGCGTTGAATTGGGACAGCCGCTTTGGCATATGGAAGACCGCAAGGACTACTCGGGTTTGACCGGAGCAGTTCGCCCCCGCGAGTGATTCCTGTCTCAACAATGCAATCCATCAGGCGCCCACGTGGCGCCTTTTTTTATGCGCTGCGCCATTTGAGAGACAACCCAAAAGAAGTGCCAGTGCTTGCGAGGCTGGCGCTCTTTGCCCGTTCCCAAGCCGCCGCCCTTCCCCTCGGCCTTGCGGCCGCCCTCTTTTTCCGATCGTCCGGTATAGTCTGCGACCACCACCGGCCATCCCATATCACACCGGCCATTCATTTCATTCTGGTGAGAGCGCTTCGTCGAGAACGTCTTCAGCGACGTAGATTGGCAGGTGGGGATCGCATGTGACGGCGACTGCGATGGCGTCCGATGGCCGCGCGTCAACTTCGATGATCTCGCCTTCATATCGGATCCGCAGGCTGGCGTAGTAAGTGTGCTCGCGAAGT
>JBFILF010000098.1:0-13840 GCA_041599835.1 Pirellulaceae bacterium | reverse complement strand
GCTAGTTTCATGATCCGATCGACCGGCCGACTTGCCGTCACGCTCGGCTTTATTGCCGTTTGCGTGGTGTGGATTGCGCAAGGCGTCCAACTGATTCCCAGTATCGATCAGGAAGTGATTGATGGTCGATTGCGCTTGTGCGAGGTCATTGCGCTGAATACGACCTCGTTTGCCGAGCAAGGCAACCTCAAGGGTTTGGAACGGATGCTGTCTCAAGTTGCCCAACGAAACCCGCAAATTTATTCCATCGGTGTGCGTAAGAATGATCGGTTGATCTTGGATTGCGGCGATCACCCAACGCGCTGGCGCAGGGGTTTGAGTTCAAGGCAAGGAGGCACCAACATGTCGACGCCTACCCATTTGACGATCGATATATTCGCAAATGGACGGCCGTGGGGCATGGTGGAGATTCGGTTTGCGCCATTGCCGTACGCCGGGATTTGGGGATTTGCCCGGTATCCGCTGATGTTGATCATTTTTTGCGGCGCTTTGGTCAGCTTGTTCAGCTGGGCTTTTCTTTCGCGTTCGCTCAAATATTTGAATCCCTCAAAAGTTGTTCCATCTCGCGTGCGGATGGCCCTCGACTCGCTGGCAGAAGGGCTGATTTTGCTGGATCCCAGTCAGCAAATCGTGTTGGCCAACGACTCATTCTCCAAAATCGTCAACATTGACCCGGATGATTTGCTGGGCGAAGATCCGAATCAGTTTGCCTGGAAAGTCGAAAGTCAAAATGGGGATACCGGCAATCTGCCTTGGCAGAGTTGCCTGCAATCGACTCAGCCACGACTGGGGCAGTTGGTTACGCTGCCCGGCCACGACGGCAATCAACGGAAGTTCATTGTTAACGCCAGCCCCATTGTGGGTGCCGACGGCCAGTGCAAAGGCGCCTTGGCGAGTTTTGATGATGTGACGGCGCTGGAGGACAAACGGATCGAGTTAACGCGTCTGTTGAAAATCCTCCGTGCGTCGCGCGACGAGATCCGCCGCCAAAACGACCATTTGCAATACCTGGCGACGCGCGACTCATTGACCGGGTGTTTGAACCGCCGCTCGTTTTTTGATCGCTGCACGAAATTGTGGGATTCGCGTGATATTGAGCAGCTAAACATCATCATGCTCGACATTGACCACTTCAAATCCATCAATGACCATTTTGGACATGCCACCGGTGACGACGTCATCAAGACGGTTGCTGAAATCAGTCAGGAGTGTGTCGGCGATCAAGGATTTGTCTGTCGTTATGGCGGCGAGGAATTTTGCATTGCCGTTCCACATGTATCCATTGACGAGGCGTTTGACTTGGCAGAGCGCATCAGGTTGCACGTCGAAGACAAGGAAATCTCTAACGCGTCGGCCACCCTGTCGATCGGCGTGTCGGCCCGGCCATTCGGGGCCATGGACTTGCAGCACCTCGTTGATCAGGCCGACCAGTGCCTGTATGCCGCCAAAAACAGGGGGCGCAACCAAGCCATTCGCTGGGATCAATGTGCGCGTGATGACATGCTCGGTGAATCCGAGCACGAAGACTCCGATGCGGGATCGCTCTCTCAGATTGAACGAGCGTCAGTGGAAGCGCTTTATGCGGCGCTCTATTACCGCGATGCCACAACCGCGCTGCACTCGGCCCGCGTTGCCAATTTGGCGCAGGCACTCGCCAAACGCATGCTCGATAAACGCACGGTGAAAATAGTCGAAGTCGCCGGGTTGTTGCACGATGTGGGCAAACTGGGAATTCCCGACAGCATTTTGCACAATCCAAACGCCTTGAATCAAAAGCAGCTGGAAATCATGAAACAGCGGCATACCGTGAGCCAAACCATTGCCAAATCGGCAGTGGGATCGCCGGATGTCGCGCAAATATTGCGCCATTACCAGGTGCATTTTGACCAGGGTGCCGGCTACGTCGATTTGGAAAAGTCGCAACCGCGTATCGCCTTGGCCTGTCGCATCCTGGCAGTGTGCGATGCATTTGATTCCATGATCCACCATGCTCAATATCGAAACGCCAAATCCCATCATGCGGCCATCAGCGAGTTGTGGCAATGCGCGCCGCACCAGTTCGATCCGCAAATTGTCGCCTTGCTGGAAATCGTCGTGGAGGAAGAGCCCTCCGCTTTGCAGCCGCTACAGATCGAAGGAGTCTGGATCGACGTCGAGCGAGAACTGGGGTCGGTGGATGCCAAAGCTTCGGCTCAAATTGGCGATGTGGCTCCGTTGCGGGCAATTCTCAAACGAATCAAAAAACACGACGACCTCGACGGTAATCCCGAAATCCAGGATGCGGTCAAACAATTGGAATCATCGCTCAAACAAAACGATGAAGAGCTGAAAAAGCTGATCGACATGACGCAGGATCTGGTAGGCTTGTGCCGCAAAAACGGCCGATCCGAAACCCTGCATGACATCTCCACGCTGCTCGACGAACAGTAACGAGCGCGCGTTGCCTGCGCCCAGCGTCACTCGGGCATTTTTTGAAATTGAATCTTTTCTGCCGGCACGTCCTCCACGCCTTCCTCGCCCACCAACTGCAACTTGGCAAAAGCGGTCGCCAGCTGATTGAAATGCAAGTCCACAACAGCCTGTCGCTTGGACGCGATAGTCGAATCCTCCCGCTGGTCCCTGGGAACCGTCCAGTGAAATTCAATCGTCCGACGATCGATCAGCACGGTGCCGATCAAGTCTTGATCCTCGATTTGCGAGATGAACCGGTCGATGTCTTGCTCCAACTTGCCGACAAGTTCGATGATTCGATGCGAAACGACCCGCGGCACTCTGAGTGTCCAATCTCGAATTCGTTTAATGCGACGATGTGTGATCCACACTTGCCCGACTCCGTAAAACATCCACAGCGGACCTTCAATGTTGGATATCAACGCGTAGGGCCGTGGCACCAGCCAGTTGCGGGGCCGCTGAATCCGGAATACGAGATGTCGACCGCCGGCGCGACGGACGATCCGTTTTTCCACCGGACCCACGTCGACCGGTGATTTGCCTGACTCGGGTTGGGCCATGAGTTTGCCTGGCGGGCTGGCAGATCCGTGCCGTCTATTTGTTGAATTCGCGGCGACTGGTTTCGTCACTGGTGGGGAAATCGTCCGGCAGCGGCAGCGTTACCTTGCCGGTTGCCGCCCACTCGGTGCCCCGCTGCAAGGTGGCAATAAAACCGGCGCACTGTTGCGAGTCATTTCCGTGCCCCATCGGCGTATGGAAAATCCGCCCCTCGCCGTATCGGACAGTCATGATGATCGGTTCGTGCCGACCCGATCCGCCGGTCGACTTGTCCGAAAAAGCCGTTGCCAATACTTCCATCTGATTTCCCGGTCCGCGCAGTCGATCGTACAGTTCGTCATTGACGTGCATCCAGGCGTTCGGCATACCGCGGGTAATAGGATGTGATTGGTTACGCACGATTACGCGGAAATCGTGTTGCCGGCCATGGCTGCCACCGCGTCCCGCCGAGGGGTCACGGACGATGTTTTTTTGGTCTTCGTCAAAATAAACGTATGGACCGCTGGCTTCATTGCGTCCGCCCCAGCCTCCGAGTCCAATGATCTCGTTGTACTCCGGCCAGTCAGAAAACGCGTTGTTGGCGGCGTGCACCACAACAAACCCACCGCCGCCGCGGACGTATGCCTCGAAGGACCGCTTGGTTTCTTCCGGCCATGGAGCGCCGTTGTAGTTGGACAAGACCACATCATAACTGGCGAAGTCCGGGTGAAAGTCGTTGTCGGTGCCCTGCTTGGCCGTCGTGGCAAAATCAACTTCGAAACGTCCGGTGTCCTCCAAATAGGTCTTCCACATTTGTGATGTTTGTGGCCAATTGCCGTGGTTGTTCTGGCCGTCGACAACGAGCGCCTTCAATTTTGTCTGCTGCCCGTAGGCACTGGTCAGTGAAAACGGCCCGACTAATCCAATGACAATCGAAACGACCATGAGTCGCAATCGAATCGCCCCTGCGGCGCGGTAACGAAAATGGCGAGCCAATGACATTGTCTTCTCCTGCTAGAAATCATGGTTACCGGCAAAAATGGTGTGCCCATAGTGTAACAGCTGTGGGCCACAGCGCCTGTCCTTGTGGGACGGTTCCTGGTGGCACCAGCGGCCGCTTTCGCGTTCATCTCCGTGCCGCCATCGCCCATTCCGAACTCCACACCCTTGATTTTCGTTTTTGAGATGTTGTTTCGACAAGGGTTGTCAGAATACAATTAAGGTCACACTCAGTTTCCGCGTGACCCACAGAATCTTCTTTTCATGCCGAGGGGCAGCCGAACCGGAACAACATTTTGGAGATCGATCATGATCGCTTTTGGAAATTTCACCCGTTTGCTGCTCGGTGGTTTACTGATGCTGGCGTTTACCGGCGTCGGGTTCTATTTTGGCGCCCAATCGCGCCATGCAGCCGAATTGTCGACTTTGTTTGAATCGTCGGCCTTCGCCGGCTCACCCTTGATGAACCTGGCCCGCGACAGCGCCGCCCGCGGCAAAGCCATGTCGCTGGCCACAGGACGGGTCGAAGAGAACATCGACGCACTTTATGGGCTCGATCATTTAACGGGCGATCTGTTTTGCTGGATATTGAATACCAGAACGGGTGAGGTTGCCTCGACGTTTACCTTTAACGTCAATAACGGATTGGGCATCACCGATGCCGATGCCGATTACGTGATGGCAACCGGCTCGATGGATTTCAATTTTGCCAGAACAGGGAATGAACGAGTTGCCCAGTCCGTGGTTTATGTGGGCGAAGGAAATAGCGGCAAGGTGGCCGGTATCGTTCTCGCCTACGAACGCCAAACCGGAGTCGGCGAGCTTCGATTAATCAGCACAGCCATGACCCGGTCGGCCGACGCGCGACGAGATCAGTAATCTTCAAAATGCTGTCATGCCGCTAACGGCTCTCAATCTGAGACAGATCGTCTCAAATTGAATGTGAAATGGTTCCGCGCTTGGCTACTGGTCAAAAGGATTCGTTAAAACGAAACCGGAAAAGTCGGAACTTATCACCAATTAAATGGCGTTATCAGCTTTGGCACGCCGCTTGCCATTGTCTTAAAGGCGTGAGCGGGCATTCAAGGCCTTCGTCTTATCTCCTATCCGCCGTCTGAGGCCCGCCCGCTCATCCCGCCGACTTTATCGCGGAATCGTCATTCCTCCGATTATTGTCTCCGGACAGCGAGGAGTGTCTTTCGCTTAACATAATTGGGACTGTGGTTTCAGTCCAGATTCACGCGCCAAACTCTCACGAGTTTGGCGTTTTTTTGTGAACGGGCGTATTGTCGTTTACTAACTACGACCGTCTCAATGAAGTTGCCGCCGGGCATGATGATCAATAGGGCAAGCGGAAGCACTGAAATCGCTGACGACTTCCGCCGGTCGGGCGACAACTGTGAATCTAAATCGATTGCGCCAGATTCGCGGCGAACGGGTTGGCCTCAAGCTTTCGCTAATCGAAACGTCTTTCCAAATGTCGAATTTTCCCGACTTGAATTGGCCTCTCGACCTAGGGTGTCAACGGAATCGCGATGAGACAAATGTTGTCGATCGCTCCACAGTACCCAGCATTTTGAATAGAGGTTACGATGTTGATTCATGCGGTTTTAGCACTCGGTTTTGTAATCGGGTGTTTCGTCTGTTGTGGCGCGGCCATCTCGGGCCAGGGTCAAAGCCCATTTTGACGACCGCGGCGGCGGGCCAACAGGAGCGCGCAGTTGATACGTTACGCAGCTACGATTTTTCTCAGCGCTTTTCTGTTGTTTCAAGTTCAGCCGATGGTGGCGCGGTTCATACTGCCCTGGTTTGGCGGCACGTCGCTGGTTTGGACGACGTGCATGTTGTTTTTCCAAGTCGTGTTGGTGCTGGGCTACAGCTATTCCCATCTAATCACGCGACGACTGGTGCCGCACCAACAATGGTTGCTGCATACCTTTCTGCTGCTGGTCGCGTTGATGTTATTGCCGGTTCGGCCCGAAGCTGATTGGAAACCGGCGGACGGTAATTTTCCGACGACCCGCATCCTGATTCTTTTATCCGCTTGTATCGGTCTGCCATTCTTTTTGCTGTCCACCACCGGCCCGTTGATTCAAGCGTGGCAGAGCAAAACGCATCCCCACCGCTCACCGTTTCGGCTGTTTGCCTTGTCCAATGCCGGATCGTTGTTGGCATTGCTTTCCTACCCGTTCATTTTCGAGCGATTTTTTTCGCTGGATGCCCAATCCGCCACCTGGTCGTTGGCATTTGCCGGATTTGCGGCCTTAGCTTGTTTTTCCGGGTGGCAGTATCGGTCGCTGACTCAGCTGGCGGTGGAAAATCGGGAGCGGGCGTTGGCCGCTCAACATGCCCGAGAAGACGCGGAGGCCCCGCCTCCCAGCTGGCCCAGGATTTTTCAATGGTTGGTGTTGACGATGATCCCGTCGGTATTGTTGCTGGCGACGACCAATCTAATGACCCAGGAAGTGGGTTCGATTCCATTTTTGTGGATTTTGCCGCTCAGCCTTTACTTGTTGTCGTTCATCATATGTTTCGAGCATCCGCGCTGGTATTTTCGGCCGTTGTTTTTCGCGCTGTTGTTTTTGTCGGCCACGTTTTCGGCTTTTCTGCTGGAAGCGGGGCCGGAAGCCACGTTGGTTGCCCAAATCGTCGGCTATTCGCTGGCCTGCTTTGCCAGCGCCATGTGCTGTCACGGTGAATTGTCGCGGCTGAAGCCGTCGTACGAGCATCTAACGTTGTTCTATTTGCTGGTCGCCATCGGCGGTGCACTGGGCGGGATCTTTGTGGCGATTGTGGCACCCCGAATTTTCGTCAACTTCTATGAATTTCAACTGGGTCTGATCGCGGCCCTAGTGTTTTCGATCTTCGCCTATGGCTATCACGTACGGGGCAGCGACAAAAAGAACCGCATGGGCCACGCAAAACTGATTGGCTACGCCACGACTTTGTTTTTTGGACTGATCAGCGTCTGGATCGTGTCGGGTTCTCTGTTCTCAGTCTGGCTCGGCGACCATGCCAAGTCAGTGATTTCCAAAACGCGGAATGAATATGGGACATTGACGGTCAAGAATTACACGGATTGGCGCAAACTGTACAACGGCCGCATCGAACATGGGTTTCAGGCCAACGACGAACTACAACGAATGGTGCCAACCAGTTACTACGGAATCGAAAGCGGGTTGGGTGTGGCGATCGATTTTTTGCAGAATCGCGACGAGTCAGCGGCCGCACCGCTCGAATTTGGCGCGATTGGGTTAGGCGTGGGAACCATCTGCGGATGGGGCCGACCACAGGATCGAATTCGTTTCTACGAAATCAATCGAGCGGTGCAATTAACGGCCGAAGAACACTTTTACTATTTGTCGGAAACTCCGGCAAAAGTTGAAATCGTGATCGGCGACGCCCGCGTGCAATTGGAGCGCGAATTACTGGCCGGTGATCAGCGAAAATTTGATGTGCTGGTAGCCGACGCATTTTCCAGTGATTCGATACCGATTCACTTGCTGACCCTGGAGTCATTTCGCCTGTATAAACAGCGATTGACCCCGCGCGGCGTTATCGCGGTGCACACGTCCAACCGATTTCTCGAGCTGGCCAATGTGGCTAAACGATTAGCTGAGGAAATTGGGATGCAGTCCGTGATCATCGATCATAGCGCAGGAGACAATCCGTTTTATAACAGCAGCACCTGGGTGTTAGTGACCAATAACCAGGCGTTTTTAAATGACGCGCAACTGACATCCGCTTCGTCCGACTGGCCGGACGAAAAGTACTCCGCGTTCTGGACCGACGACTACGCGTCCATCGTGCCGCTGGTCCAGTGGAGCCTGAAATGGGATTGGTTCAAGGAGCTGATCAGCGAAAAGTTCGAAGGGCGCGATGAATAGTCGTTCTTACCTAAACCGTTGGCGGCGCCAGTCCGCGATGAACGCTTCCACATCAAATTCGTTGACGTCCGATGGCGGGCCCCAAAAAATCCGCAGATTGGCCGCGCGAATATAGCGATTCAGTGCAATCAAGTGCTCTCGAACACTTGCTTCGTCGTCCAGTCCCTGGATGGAGTACATCCGCCGCTCGACTTCCCGTTTTAAAACCAGCGCCGGTGGCAGTACCGAGAGGTTTTCGCGTTTGGCTTTGGCCTTGAGCCACCAATTTTCGTCGTAAGCCCAAAAATCTGGCGCCAACGGTTTTCCAAATCCAGGCAGATCGTCAAACTGGCCTTCGTCGATGGCCGTCTTGATTTTGTTTTCGGCAATGATTTGCCAGGCGCGTGACGAAACGGGCATGAATGGCAGGTCCGTAAATGGATTGCTCGGCAATTCGGCAGTCCGGTGGCTTTCTGGTCAGAGTCATGTTACCCGCCGGTCGGCGGCAATCCAACGGACATTAATCAAACCAGCAAATTCGATCGTCGCTCAAATTAAAAGTCTCGATTTTTAATTTACCAGCAGTTTTCGATTCGGCGATGACAATCGCGGTGACTTCCGGGTGCTTGTCACAAAGTCGGCCAGTTGCTTCCGGGCCCATAATGAAAACGCCAGTGGCCAAAGCGTCGGCCGTCATGGCATCGGGCGCGATGACGGTGGCGGACAGCGAGTGATCGGGTGGCCAGCCGCTGCGGGGATCAATAATGTGACTGTAACGACGGCCCTGGTAAACGAAGTTTTGGCGGCCGCTGCCGGACGTGCCGATCGCTTGATCGACCAGCTGCAGTTCGGCCAATCGCACGTGGGGCTGAACCGGGTGTGAAATGCCCACGATCCACGGTTGGCCCGCATCCGAACCGGCGGTATTCCTGCGTCCGCGCGCCAGCACGCTGCTTTGGCCCCCGTGTATCAAGAAATTCTCCGCTCCGGCCGAGTCCAGCATTTCACACAGTCGGTCCAACGCAAATCCCTTGCCGATGCCGCCCAGATCAATTTTTGTCTGCGGGTGGATAAAACGAATTGTGCGTTTCGTCGCATCGAGAACCACATTGCGGAATCCCACGGCCAACCGCGCAGCCCGTATTTCCTGTTCGGCGGGCAACTCCCCCTGCCGCCGATGAAATCCCCACACCCGGGAAAGCGGATTGGCCGTGATGTCGAATGCGCCGTCCGTCATTTGGGAAAGCTCGATTGCCGATCGAAACAACTCAAATAACAGATCGTCCAGTAACTCTTCTTGTTGGCTTGCCCGCTGGTTGAGTTGGCTGATGCGGCTCGTCGGTTGGTAGATGGACAGTTGCTGTTCGAGTTCCTGAAGCAGTCGAAAACCGTCGGCAATGGCGTTGGCCAAGATCGATTGTTCCGCTGCGGAACATAGCACTTGAAATTCGCAGCCCATTGCGTTCTGTGAAAAAGTGATCAACGGACCCGGTGCCATGCTCGGCGCAGCACCACTGGTCTTGGCGGGCGTGACGGAATCGTCAAGCGTCTCCGCCCCCGATCCGGGGAGCAGAAAATTTCGGCGGTGGGGCAGTCCTCGATCAGCCATCGATCGTGGTTTAGACTATTGATTGAGTTTTGGCACGTTCAATTGTATCACGCAAACGAAATTCATTGAAATCATGAGGCAGCACGCTAAGTCAATCGTCGTGTTGTTGGTCAGCCTGACAGTTGGTTCGCTGGTGGCATCCCAAATCCAGCAGACGGCGTCTCCGGTATTACGGGCCCGTCGTCCCACGTTCGAGCGCAAAGATTGGGACGGTGTATTTTTTGAAAACCTGTTCACCGAAGCGCTGAAAGGGGAACGGCCCAAGTCGGTCGAACCATCCACGCCGCCAACCATTGCCGGTGACGATTCCGTGCCGGATGCACCACCCAGCAGTACCGGCTGGTCGGCGATCATCGACCGATCAGTGCTGGAAGACGAAGTCAAAAGGCTACAGATCTTGTTGAATTCGCAGGTGACGACTCCGGCCAAATTTAGTGCGGAGCACAACCAGGTTCGCGAGACATTCGCAATGCTTTCAATGCTGTTCGGAGTGATTCGACAATACGACGGCGAGGTGCGTTGGAAGGACGTGTCCGATTCGGCTCAAACGACATTTGCCCGCGCTGCCGCCAACAGCCGAACGGGAAGCCAGCAGGCGTACGCCTATGCTAAAAAGTCCAAAGAAGACTTGATGCAATTAGTCCGTGGAGGCGCGTTTCCTGAATTGCCGCAAATCGAACCGTTGACAGATTGGGCAACCGTGGTCGACCGAAATCCGGTCATGCGTCGTCTGGAGTTTGCCGTGCGCGAGCGACTTAAAGAACCCACGTCGAACGAGAACGCGTTTCAAACGGACGCCGAGTTGGTGCTGAGCGAAGCCAGCCTGATTGCAGCGATGGGACGCATACTCGGTTCGGCTGAAATGCTTGATGCGGACGACGAGAGTTACGTGCAACTGGCAAACAACATGGTGTCCGCGGCGAGCTCCATGGCCACGGCGGCGAAGGCCGGTGACTTCAATGGTGTCAGTGCCGGCATGAATGCCGTAACCCAAGCCTGCGATGCCTGCCATGCCGAGTGGCGGTAACGAAATCAACAGAGACCCCGGGGAACCCCGGCAAACTGCCTGGTTAGCCGCGGAAATTCCGCCAATATACGGTTTCTCCGTTCGAATAAGGGGCAAACGCCAGCCGTGGTGGCAGCGCGTATCTTCGGGGAGGTTGGAATTGACCAGAGTTTTCGGCGCTCAATCTGCGCGCGGTTAATTATGGTTTAGGATAACGGCATCCGGAGGATTACGCAGAATTATGATCGCGCCAGCTCTGACGGGCGCATGATTCGGAGATCCGATCGATGTTAGAGTTTTTGGTTGAGTGCGTTTCACCGGCCAACCTGCCGGCCACGGTGCTGCTCGGGCTGGTACTGTTGTATTGGTTGATGGTGATTGTGGGTGTGCTGAGTGCCGAGACCGTCGACTTCGATCTCGACGTTGACGCGGACGTGGATGCCGACGTGGATGCGGACATTGACGGGGGCGGATTCTTCGCGGAGACGCTGGCTTTTTTCCACCTGGGCGAGATTCCCGTGATGATTGTGGCCTCGTTTTTCGCGTTCCTTTTTTGGGTGACCACCCTCGTCAGCAACCATTACTTGAATCCGACACTCAGCATTGTCGTGACGCTGTATTGCCTGATCCCAACGCTGGTGGTGAGCCTGATCCTGACAAAAATCGTAATTATGCCGTTGGTCCCAATATTTCGCAGTATGAACCTGGACGAAAAACTGGACCTGATAGGGCAGCAAGCTACGGTTTCGACGAGTCAACTTGACGGCGATTTTGGTCAGGTCACGATCCAGCAAAACGGGCCGCCGATCGTCATTAACGCGCGGACCGAAACTGGCCAGCGACTGAACAAGAACGACCTCGTGAGAATCGTCCGTTTCGTATCGGAAACCGGAATCTACGTTGTAGTACCCCAAAAATCGGAGATCAAATAGATGCCGCTTCTAATAGCCCAGTTCGGTCAAGGTTTGCTTGCCGCTTCGATCGCCATCATGATCGTATTTGCGTTCGGAATCGGCGTTTTGCTGATTCGTTGTTGGCGCAAGGTCTCGCAGGGTACGGCGATCGTACGGAACGGTGCCGGCGGCACGCGCGTCAGTTTCTCTGGGATGCTGGTCATTCCCGTTTTGCACAAAGCCGAACTGATGGATATCTCCGTTAAACGGATCGAGATCGACCGGGCCGGCGAAGACGGACTGATATGCCAGGACAATTTGCGCGCGGATATCAAAGTGGCGTTTTTCGTGCGCGTTAATAAAGAAACCGAGGATGTGGCGCGAGTGGCCCAATTCCTTGGTTGTGATCGGGCATCTGACCAGCAAGCGCTTGTGGATCTGTTTGAGCCGAAGTTCTCTGAAGCGCTCAAGACGGTTGGCAAGCAGTTTGATTTTGTCGAATTGTACAATTCCCGCGAGCGGTTTCGCGAAGAAATCCTCAAGACCATTGGCACCGACCTCAACGGCTATGTGCTGGACGACGCGGCCATCGATTACCTCGAACAAACGCCGCTGGAAAAACTCAACCAGGACAACGTGCTGGACGCTGAGGGCATCAAAAAGATCACCGATCTGACCGCGCAGGAACAAGTCCGAGCCAACTACATCCGCCGCGAAAAAGAAAAAACCATCACCAAGCAGGATGTCGAGGCCCGCGAAGCCATCCTGGCACTCGAACGCCAACAAGCCGAAGCCGAAGAAACGCAGGCTCGTGAAATTGCCGAAATCCAAGCGCGGCAACGAGCCCAAGCCGACGTGGTTGGCCACCAAGAAAAACAACGCAGTGAAACTGCGCGAATCTCGGCCGAGGAAGAAATCGCGATTGCGGATCAAAACCGGCTGCGCGCCATTATCGTGGCTGAAAAGAGCAAAGAACGAACCGAAGCCGTGGAAACCGAACGGGTGGAAAAGGACCGCGGCCTGGAGATTACCGATCGCGAGCGGGTGGTGACCCTGGCGCAGATCGACAAAGAAAAAGCCGTCGAAGTCGAGAAGAAGAACATTCAGGAGGTCATTCGCGAGCGCGTGATGGTCGAACGAGGAGTGGTGGAGGAAGAAGAAAAGATCAAGGACACCCGCGAATTTGCCGCCGCCGACCGTAAGAAACAGGTTTCCATCACCGGAGCCGAAGAAATCGCGCAGGAAAAATTAATACAGGAAGTCAAAGAAGCCGAAGCCGAAAAGGGCGCCGCCACACACGAAGCCGATGCGATCGTGATCAAGGCGCAGGCTACCCGGGATGCTGCCGAAAAGGAAACGGAAGCCAAAAAGATGCTGGCCGAAGCCACCCAGGCGGAGACGGCGGCCACCGGATTGGGCGAAGCCCAGGTGATTCGCAGTAAGGCCGAAGCCGAAGCCAAGGGTCGTGAGGCCATCGCCGTGGCCATCGAAAAGGAAGGAACTGCCGAAGCCCAAGTCCTGGAATTAAAATTCACGGCCGACGCCAAAGGCATCAACCAAAAGGCCGACGCCATGAAGAAATTCCACGACGCCGGCAAAGAACACGAAGAATTCAAACTGAAACTCAACAAGGACAAAGAAGTCGAGCTGGAAGCCATCGATGTCCAGCGACAGATCGCCGAAGCCCAGGCCCGAATGATCGCCGAAGCACTCAAGTCAGCAAACATCGACATCGTGGGCGGCGACAACGAGTTCTTCCAGAGCATCGTCAAATCCGTAACCGCCGGAAAACAAGTGGATCGGCTGGTCGGCGAAAGCAGCGTCCTGACCGACGTCAAAGAGACCTTCTTTACCGGCAACCCCAACGAGTTTCGTGAGCGGTTGCAATACTACATCGATATGTTCGGGATTTCGTCCGCCGACATCAAAAACCTGTCGATTGCCGCCTTGATCACTCAGCTGATGGGCATGACCAGCGATTCGGGTGTCCGCGGCCATCTCGATGCGTTGATGGGTGTGGCGCGAACGCTCGGTCTGTCGGATTCCAAAGCTGCTAAACTGAATCTGACCGGTAAATCAGCTCGTAAATCGTAGTGTCAGCTACCCTCACTGCCCGGCGGAGAGTTCATGTCTGACGTCGCGTCCGAAAACACGACTACGCCAGAGGATTCTGCGCTACCCGGCCAGCCAGCCGGATCAACGGACCAGTTGGAACACAGCACTTACGAAATCATTCGCAACCGGCTGGCTCATTCCGCCCGCCAATTGCAATCGCGATTGGATTTGCTGAACCAGGAGCGGCGGCGGGTGTTCGGATCGATCGCCACGGAACTGTTAGCCACCGATCGAATCACCACGCCCCATAATTGCGTCCCCCGCGATATGTACGCCGTTGGCAATCGGTTCCTCTTTGGATTCAACGTCCACCTGGGGCTTAAAACGGAAACCGAATTGGCGGATGTGTTTGCCGTGTTTCGTT
>JBFILF010000097.1:0-13892 GCA_041599835.1 Pirellulaceae bacterium | reverse complement strand
TTTTGCATCCAGCCGCAGGCCGGGTTGAACACTTGGGGCAGCTCTGACATGGCGTGGAACCCTTGCCATTCGGTCTGTTTGATCGCGCCATCGACTGGCTTGCTCCAGTCCAGTGACGGATCCCGTTTGGGAATCGCCGAGTTGTAGACGTACCAGGTATTGCCGGCCACGTCGGCATACATGATGTTGTGAAACACCAGTGCCTGCCGGGCCACGGCAGCCTGGAACTGCTGAAGATTTTGCGCGCGGCACATGTCGTAAAACTGCTTCATCAAACCACCCTGATCCAGTTTGGGTGCTTTGATGACGAATCGCTTCTTGCCCCGATTGATGAACACCGGTCCGTGGTGCGTTTTTTGCAACGTCAGTTCGTGCTCGTGGAAACCCTTGTCCGATTTGATGCGGAGCGTTTCCTGCCACTCGGCAGCTTGCCGCCAACCTCCTTCGTAGCGGTATTTGAGGCGATCCTGCGGATGATCAAAAGTCTCTTCGTATACGTCGATGATGTCCGCATAGTTGACGGTCAGGCTCCAGCCCAAGTGTTCGTTGTGGCCCATGATCGGCACGATGTATGAACCGTATGCCGAGCCGCCGGATACATGCAATCCCTCAGCGCTGTGCAAGTGAGCTTCGTACACCTCATGTAAGGGAATATGCGGGTTGATCAACAACATGGCATTGCCGCTTGCCGAGCGGCTGGGTCCGATCGCCCACATGTTGGAGCCATCGTGCCGATTGCGCGGAAACCAAGCGCGTTGGTCGCTTTGGGGCGATGCCTTTTCGGAGTCCTCACCAGCATCTTGAGCCGCCCCCACCAAAATGTTTTGCTCCGGCATCATTTGGATCAGGGCAATATTCATGGCGCGCTGGGTGGCCAACGGGTGCCAGGGCTCAAACCGCTCGACCAGCAACGGACCGTCGCCGGGATGCAGATGCGCGTAGTAATTGAGCGCATCGGCGTAGGCTTGAAGTATAAG
This sequence comes from Pirellulaceae bacterium, assembly GCA_041599835.1. Classification (GTDB taxonomy): domain Bacteria; phylum Planctomycetota; class Planctomycetia; order Pirellulales; family Pirellulaceae; genus CAJQPP01. Next base: position 12,915 of record JBFILF010000097.1, on the reverse strand, counting down.
TTGGAATTCCGGCGAGCAATTCTCGTATTCCTGCCGCGCCCGTTTCGGAATCTCGAACAATCGCATGCCGCGATCTGACAAAAAGCCTTTCGCGCCCAGCATTTCGGCGGCACGCCCCAGACCGGTGAGTACGGATAATTGCATCCGCTGAAACTCGTCTTCGGCCCGAGCAAAGTTGTAGCCGAAGATCACGGCCGCGTCGGTCGGGCCATAAATGTGGGGCACGCCGTACGTGTCGCGATAAATCGTCACTTGAGACGCCATTGCCTCGATCCGCGTCAAATCTTGCGGTTGCAATCGCTGTCCATAACTGCCCATGGAAACGAACACCAGCGGGTACAGCCACGTCAGCAGGACAGTGAACACTCGGCACATCAAAGAAATCATCCCCGTTTGAAACTATTTGGTCTCATCGACTCCCGACTAGCTTAATTCAGCGGAGGCAACCCCAATCGCGGATGGGCCAGGTCCAACCGGTACATGATCTGATTGTAGTTGTACCGTGGCGTGGGGACTTTGGTCGCCGAAAACGTAGTCGTATAAGTCCCTTCAAAGTAAATCAGCCGGCCTCCCTGCTGGTCAAAAAACGGATGGTGGGCCGGATTATAAAAAGTGTACTTGTCGTGTGTGACGATTTTTCGCGGATTGATCCAGGGCCCCTCCAGTTGATCGGACTCGGCGTACCAGATTTCGCCAAGCCAAGACTGTTTCGCGCCAACTTGTCCGGCAATCATGATCCAGCGGTTGCGGAAATCGTTCCAATGGACGCTGCCGGCGTGCAAGTCGATCAGTTGGTTCGTTTCCCGATCCCGCAGCGCACATCTCAAATCGTGTTCGCTCAGCAAACCCAACGCCAGCAAGTTTCGTTGCTGGGCGGTGTTCACCAAGTCCGTGTTTGGTTTCCAGGACCACACGGCGCGGCCTTGCTCGTCGCGCTCGATCTCCGATTCGCCCTTACGATACCTCGTTCCCTGGCGCAGACAAGTGAACGCTTCATACTTTGTCGGATCCGTGATGTGATCCAACGAAGCTCGAACCCGGATAAACGGCAGGGCCGTGGCGAAATAGATATAGTCACCGAGCCGCTGTGGATCGACCATCCCCTGGCCGCGCGGATACAGCATGGCGTCATCGTCGAACTGGGCCAGTTTGCCAAAGGTATCGGTTGCGTCGTCGTACACAACCAACCCGTGCTCGAACCGTTCGGACAAGGATTTGACCCGCGCGTAATGGGCGATCATTCGCGGTGGTTCATCGGATTCACGAAGCACAAACAGCCCGTGCAACCAGACGGCGCCTGGACCTTCGATAGGCGCCATCGTTCGACTGAACCCCTGGCCGTCCACGAAATACGTCAGGTCAACGCCGGCATCCGGATCCAATCCGCCGCGATTGGGCCACTGCGATACCGCACCGGAGGTTTTGAACTGCCCCAGCGGATAGCTGGCCCGATTGGTGTCGCCCCAAAACCAGTGGATGCGATCGCCATAAATCGCCGCTTGCACGGTATCCTGACCCAGCACGCCACCCACCAGTAATGGCTGCTGCAGCGACACGTCGCGGCTGAGCATGACGCTGTCGCGATAAATTCCCTGACCGGTAATCCGATACAGCCGCTCGGCCACGTTGATTCGCCGCAGTTCGATTCGGGCCGAGCCGCCTGGCCGGGTGGTTAACCTCACGCCTCGATTTCCGAATCCGTCGGCTGGGTATTGGTAACCGTGCGAGGCGACGTGAAAAAATACTTGTCGGTCCATCAAACCCGGCTCGTCCAGTGCGATCACACCCGCACTGTCGGTGACAAACGAAATATTGTTGACCGTCGTCAGCTCCACCAACGGCACCCCGCGCTGGGTCTCGGCGTCGACGACCAAAATTTCAAAAAAGCGCGAATCGTTGTCCTGCGCGATCGCTGTCTGACTGGAAGGAACGATTGTCCGGGTAATCAACACCGCGGCGCTGAGCAGAAAAAGGGTTCGCATGAGCTGCGCCGCCACGTTAATCACTGGATCTGATCGGCAACTGGATGTGCGACGGATAGGGCTTGCTGCGGTGGATGGAAATCGTAGCGTCGGGCGCCGGAGGCGGCTCCGTGTTGTCTTTGTCGGCACCCATCACCGCAATGCGAATCCGGTGCCCGGCATTGAAGATTTGTGAAACTGGATGCAGGTCGAACTGCAATTTCGTGACCTGGCCGGTGGGCAGTTTACTTTTGTCCCGTTCAAAACTGCGTTGATACGGCAATCCCACGTTGTTCCACGGCGCGTCGGCCAATTGGCGGTGCGAGGCCCGCAAAATGCCTTCGGTGACGTAGCGGGATTTGCCGTTGGCGTCGACTTCTTCCAGCAGCACGTAAAAATCCGCATCGTCAGAGGTCGACTGGACGAACAGTGTCACAACCGGGTGGCCGGTGACCGGTAAATCTTCGCTCAGCGGGGCGGTCGTATACGTGAGAGATTGTTCATCGTTAGATGTCATGTCGGGGTAGTTCAAGACTCCGGCGCCCACGGCATTGTCCCAGCGTGTCGCCGTGCCGGTCGTGGTGTTCGGATTGACGGGATAATCGTCCCGAGCCTCCGCCATCTGCGGTTTGGACTCGGTCAACTGGCCGTCGTTTACCGATTTGACCGACCCGGAAAAACCCGCGGCAAAATAAAATTGGGCCGAACGGGTCGCGGACAGCGGCCAGGTGGTGGCGGTCTGCCACTGCCAGCGGCCGGGATCATCCAGAGTGGCAAAACGAACGGGATGGTCGTCCATCACTCCGTTGTCGATACCTTTTAGCCAGTAGTCGAACCAGCGATGTTGTTCAGCGCTGAGCAATCGGGACCGTTCGCGCATCAACTCCCGATCGAGAGTTTGGGAATGTGGCCAGGCACCGACGGCCAATTTCTGCGGTCCGCGATAATTGGTGTACCACAGCAAGGCATCGGTAATAAAAATGTCGTCCCAGCCGCACCAATGGTAAGCCGGCACCTGAGCTTGATTTATTTGAGCCAAGTAAGGGGCGGGGTTGTGCGTGAGGTAGGAATAACCGCTCGCCACCGTGTCGCGGAATTTGGCTACCCGAAATTCCTTAATCACGTCCCAATTATCCAGGTGCTCAGCCACGGCCAATTTCAATTGTTGACCTTCCGCGTCCGATTCGACCCGCTGCGGCAACCACTGCGTATCCAATTGCCGTGTCAGGTCTCCCCAGTGTTTGACCATGTCCAAACGGTACACACCTCCCGGGTAGATCACGTCATACAGATCGAAACCGGCGACGTTGGGAAAGATGGCTTTCAGTGCCGGTGGCGCCTGGCTGGCCGCCATGTATTGGGTGATTCCCAAATACGAACCGCCATGCATGCCTACGTTCCCGTCACACCACGGTTGGCTGGCCAGCCATTGGGTGATTTCGTACGCGTCACGAGTTTCACTGGGCGAAAATAGACCTTCGTAACGGCCGAACGAAGCGCCGCTGCCACGGACGGCGGCAGCGGCCAATACGTATCCGTGGCGCACCAACCGCTTCAGGTCCGACGAGGCGTCGACCATTGATTTGATCCTGTCTGCGTTGCCTGCACCGAACTGTTTCAAGGCAGCTTGCGGGCTTCGATGGTATCGCGAGTGAGTCCAGATCACCGGTAAGGGCTCAGCGGTCGCCTTACCGTCGACGGCCGGGCGCACGACGTCGATGGCCAACCGCACCCCATCACGCATCTCGAGGTATCGGGAATGCGTCACCCACTCGTCAAACCTCGCTTCAGTATAGCCCTCATATTTTCCAAACTCAGAAATGCGCTCCTGCTGTTGAGCGGTTAAGACGGCCGGATGCCAGCCGACGAAAACTGCCAAAACCAGCGTGAAACCAAACGGTCTCAGCCGGCTGCGAATTGGTTGTGCGCTGGTGAATCCGCGTCGCATGTTTATCACCCGTTTTGATGTGAACAGTGCCGACTGGTGAACGGCCGGGAAACCATTAACGGTTGGTGTTTATTTCCGACAGCAGCTTGATGGCAGCTTCATTTTTCCGATCGGTTGCCCAGTCCAGCGCCGTTTTGCCTTTTTCATCGGTGTGCGTGGCATCCGCGCCGCGGTCCAACAACGTGCGAATGGTTTCGACCCGACCGGTAATAGCAGCCATAATCAGCGGCGTCAAACCAATACGCGATGTCGCGTTAACGTCGGCACCGCACTCTAACAAAAGATGAAACACTTCGTCCGCTTGTTGGCGGCCGACCACCGCGTGGTTGAGCAGCGGGATCTCGTGCGGTCCCCGCACTTGATGAATATTTGGATAGGCGACCAGCAGGGATTTGACCACGGGCGTCAAACCCAGCATGGCGGCGGCAAACGTGTCGATGCGGGCGCCCTGTTCCAACAGAAATTCGGCAATCGGCCTGCGGCCGGTATGCGCGGCGGCACCTAATCCAGTTTCCCAGTCACCGTTGCCCCAATCCCACGACGCCAAGACCAGCGCCGGCTCCTGTTTGGCCATCGATTTAACCGCATCGAGATCAAAATGGGACTTACCCACGAACTCGCCAACCAACTTGCTATCTAGCGGAGGATTTTCGTCCTGCGCCACGAGCGAACCCCCGACGACGGCCAACGGGACGGCGCACGCCGAGCCGGCAATGAACTGACGACGCTTGATCATGATCAACCTTTTATGCAACCTTCGACGAAGCAGCTTGGCCGATCCGGCAGCCGCTGATCGCACCAACCCAGTACTTTAATGGTGATTGTCACCGTCAGGCCAGCAGCGACTTCGAAAATATAGAAAAAGTCGCGCAGAATCCGCGAGATATTAGGGATGGCGAATGCCGATTACTTGCCGCCACCTTTGTTTTTTCCGCCGCCACGTCCGCCCTGGCCGCGGCCTTGGCCGCGGCTGCCTCCTTGGGAACGATGGTTCGACGAATTCGAGCGGTTTGCCGCTGATGACTGCCCGCCGCGCATTGATCCGTTCGACGGTTTTGCCGAGCGACCGGACGATGAACCGCGCGCTTTTGCGGATGACGATTGCAATCGGTTCTGGCTTGCTCGCTGTTGCGCTTGCTGTCGAAGCTTGTCGAAGTTGCGTTGTTGTTGCAGACGCTGTTGCTGGGCCTGCAGCAACTGTGCCTGGCGGGGCTCGTCGCGCTGCCGGCGGCTTTGTTCCACCAGGCTGTTTAGGTTGCGCGTGCCCGGTTTGTCTTCTCCCAGCTGGCGAATCTCGCGCTGCGTTTTCGCCCGACCCTCACGCAACCGCTGTTGCAGTAACTCCATTTGCTCTTGGCGCTGGCGCTGCATCTGCTGTTGGACACCCTCAGCAGTTTGATTCCGCGTAATTCGATCGTACGTGGGGGTTAACCGTTGCTGGTCCCGCAACGAACGCAGCTTTTCTTGTCCGTAGTTTACTCGGGGCACCGAGGGATTCGTGGTGCGAGGAGTTGCAGTGATTCGGGAACCCGGCGTCGATGATGCGCGATGGCGACGCGCGGCTGTTTCCAGTTCCTGTTTGTAGCGCTTGTAATGAACCAAGTCGTCGATTTGTTTCAGATAATTGGCGCGCTTCAGATGGGTGTCGATCTGTCTGTTGTGTGTTTTCTGTTGATATCGAATTTGATCGCGATGGGTGTGACGGGGGCGGTAGGTGTGATCGCTGGCGTAAATGCGATGCTGATGATACAGCCAGTCAAATACCGTCGTGTCTTGGTAGCGCAACGGCGCGTACCGGTAATACGACAAAAGGGGATCGTAATGGCCGCGATAGTGATGATAGTCAACCCACGGGTAATACGGCCGACCGAGGTGTTGTACGCCATACCAGTCGCCGAAACAGTAGTAACTTCGGCTGGGATGCACAAACAAATGGACCAGGAAGTCGTAATCGAATTGGATTAGGTAAGAGGGCCGGTAGCGATACGTTTCGAAAACATAGGCGGAACGATCAAAACAAATTGGGGCGTACAGCCAGCCTCGTGCGCTGAGCAGCCGATCCCAGTAACCAGAGCGAAACACACATCCGTGCGGGGTCCAGTAATAGCGGGCTGGAATGTAAACCCAATCCGATACGCGCGGGACCCAGTATCCCGGTCTCCAGCGGTAAGTGTTACTTTGGAACGTCCAGTATCCGGGCACGTAATAGTGATCGGCGCTGGGCGCCGCATACGATGGCCCGGATTCAATCGACGCCGGCGGATTGGGCAGGTATCCCAGTTGCGTCGGTTCGACCTCGGCCCAATACCCGGAGACGCGACGGAAACCGCCTTCGACTGCGTGCCAGTATCCCGGTTCCCAGCGCCGCCCTTTTGGGACGTCGCGCCATCCGCCGCTGACCCAGACAAAGTCATTGCGGCCATCGTCCCATGCCCAATACCCGGCAATCCACTGCACATCTCGTCCGTCTGGCTTGAATTCCGGCGGCACCTCGTCAATCGGTTCCGGCGGCTGACGCTCGACCAGCGGTGAAGGCGCGGGATCGTTTTGGTGCACTTCTGCGAAAGCTTCGTGGACCGGTCCCCGCATCAATACGTCGACGGCCGCATCGTCCAGATCTTCCGAAGTCTGCGGTGGCGCCGGCAGTTTGGCATCCGGCGGTGGCGGAAGCGATTCGGGCTCTTGCGGACCTACCAAAGCCGGCAGGGCAAGCGGCGCCATCTGTCCCAGGGTTTTTTGAGCCGCGAAATGTTGGGCCCCCAGCCAGAACAAGATCGCCAAAACTGTCGCAGGCCCGCGACACATCGTTATCAATTTGACCATATCAATTCGTACTTTCGGCCGTCTATGTTCCATCATTCGAAGGCCATATGCTGCGAGGATTAAAGGGTTTTTTGGCAAAGTCACGAGGGGCAGTACGCCCTGGCTAATGAACAAGTTGCAATCCGTGCGCCAAAAACGGCGTGCATCACAACGGAGGCATGCGGGCAAAACAAAACGGAGACCGTGACGGAGGGCTGAAAACCGTGCTCGCTCCCTAACGGTCGCGGCTCTGCGATCCAGTCTGCAAAACCAGAAGGCATACGAGCAAATCAAAACGGAGCCCCGACCGTGAGGGAGGGCCCTAAACCCGCTCCGGACGATTGGCACAACCGGCGTATTTACACCCCAGGTTGTTGTTGGCTGAGCGGTTTGTGGCTTGGTAGCCCGGCATGTACTACCCTAAATAGATGGTGCCGCAAGCTGCGACGCACCGCCTGCCGCCTGACAAGAATATTCGATGAACGTCAATTCGCATCCCCAGCCAATACGCTGGTCAAATCGCTATTACCAAAAACTCTGTGCGTCACCTTTTGTGATCTGGTTTCGCGAGCGCAGCGGTTCGACCTTTTTGTGTTCCATGCTCAAGTCGCACCCGGATATATTTTGCCGGTATGAAGATTTCGACTTGTTCTGGGCCGAAGACCAGCCGGAGGCGGCCAACTTCAAAAAACCACTGACCTTCAACCGGCGACCATACTATCGTCGCGTCAAGGAGTTCAAGGGATTCGTTGACCATCCCGATGAGCAGCGCGCCATCGGCCACTTGCGCCAGCTTTATTCGCGGCCCAATCCCGCTTGCGGGTTCAAATTCAAATTCGAGATCCAGGTAGCGGGCTATCCGGAGATCGTCGATGAACTGCATTGGATTTCGCCGATGCTGCGCGTGCTGTTTTTAACGCGGAGAAACGTATTGAAACAAGCCGTATCGCGACAAAACATGGAGCGGCTTAAGTTCCAGAGCAACCACGGGGCGAATCTGCGATCCACGACGTCGCTGCCGCCGTTGTCACTGGACATCCCGCGAGCCTTGCGATATGCCCGCTATTTGACGGCCCAGGATGGTCGGTTTGAAAAATCCGTTTCGCGGTTTGATCATGTAAAAACGATTTGCTACGAAGAGTTGCAGGCGGACCCGCAGCGCATCATGACCGAAGTGCTGGAATTTTTGAACGTGAACACGTCGCATCAGTTGACGTCGTCGTTTCTAAAGTCCACACCGGATCGGCTGGACACGGCGGTTGCCAATTACGACGAACTGGTTAGCGCGGTTTCGGGAACCGAGCTGGAATCGATGCTGGATTGAGGCCGCTCATCACGCTTCGGTTCCAGGCTTAGTCTAATGCTCCACATCCTGGCTGGTGGAGACCGTTTCCTGGTGCTTGTAGATGCGCATCTGTTCGATTGCTGCGCTTAACACCTGGCATGCCGACCCCAACCCGGCGCGATCATCCAACAAGATGTTGTAGTACGGTTTGATGCCGCCATAGGTAACCACCCGTTGATCGACGTTGATCCCGTCGCAGGGGATGTGGTGCTTCCGCAAGTACTCGAGGATTTGGGGATGCCGGTTTTCGCTGTCACAGGTAAAGCAATAACAATAGGCGCCGATGGCGTGGGCCTGCCGCAATAAATCGGGCACGGTCTCAAACTTCAGGCCCTTGTTGTGAAAGTCAAACACCGTGTTGTCAAAATCATAATCGATGATGATTTTGCCAAAGGCCTTCCATTCATTGACCAGCCGCTCAATACAGTGGTCATCGTTCACGTAATAGTCAGGCATCAGCCACTCCAACGTTGATAATTTCATCCACGATAGATGATGAGCGTCGGCCGTGCAATTCGAACCGCCTTTGCCCGTTGCCGCCCCAGATTGCCGGCGCCAAAGTCAAGAAATTCGCCAATGTGTCGCCACGCGTATCGAATAGTCTGCTTCGGAATCGATAGGGAGGGTTGGGACGGAACGACCGATGCACAAATCTTACATGAAATGGTGGGTATTATTGGCGGCAGCGTTGCCGGCAGTTCTCACACCCGCGGTCGAGCTGGCCCTGAATCGATCCACTGAACGCACCGATCCAGCCGCGCTGTTGGGCGGGCTGTTCTTGCTGACGGCGCTGGCCATCGTCGTCTGGATCATTTTCCGACCCGGCCTGAAAACGATCGGGTTGGCGGTCGGCAGTCCAGAAGCGTGGGCGATCAGTTTAGGGTATGTGCTGGCCGTCAACAGTGGGCTGCTGTTGTTGGCGTGGACGGCCGGCGAAGTCCAGTTTGCATCCACCGAAATGCAGGAAATGTTTCGCACGATCGGGGTGATTTTCACCATGACGTTCCTGGTCGTGTTGTTGACCGAAGAAGGATACTTTCGCGGAGTGTTGTGGGGCGCGTGTGACCGGTGCGAACTTGGGCCGGCGCAAACGTACTGGACGACATCATTCGCGTTTGCGGCTTGGCATATTTACTTGCCGTTCGTTGAACCGGAATTCGCCATCGCCACTTGGCAGATTCCCATTTACCTGGTCAACGTGATCTTGATTTCCTTTGCGTGGGGATGGCTTCGCCTGGCCACTGGATCGTTATGGTTGTGTTGTTTTGTCCACGCCGTCTGGAACGCGCTCGTTTATTCCGTGTTTGGGGCTGGCGTGGCAACAGGCTTTTCCAACATCGAAAGCGTTTGGATCTTCGGCCCGGAACGCGGGTGCCTCGGCATCATCGCCAACGGTGCGGCGCTGTGGTTGTTGTCACGACTGGTGCGTTCGCCCAGCAACAATCACAGGAGAGGAATTATTTCGACCGGCGATGCGTGATTAGCCCGTCGGACCACTCTCGCAACAAAGCCTGCTGCTGATCGTGCGTTGGGAAAATTCGAATGTCGGGGCGACCGCGGCGTTGATCGTCGCGGACCACGCCGAACAGTGCCTGCCAGTGGCCATCTCGCGATTTGATCTCGCCGTGAAAGCGAAACACTTGCAGCCAGCCAGGCCGCTGGATGGCATGCAGTTCGACTTCCGCCAGTTTGGCCGACTGACCAAAGTAACCATGGGCGCTCAACCACCGCCGAATTTCACTTTCGGTCACCGAGTTGGCAATCAATGGTCTCACGGCGCCGACCGGCACAAGGGCACAGTCTCATCAAGTTAATGTAAAATCATCAGTCTCCACCAACCATCCTGACCATCCCGTCCATCCTGTCAATCATCGAAATGGTTCACTCGTGGAAGAATCCTTAATCACCAAGTTCAAACAGGCGTTGTACGGCAATCAATTGGATGCCATGCAAACGCTGCTCAGCCAATCGACTGTGCGGGAATCGGTTAACCGGATTGAGCTGAAATACGGTCAGCCGGCGATCGCGGCAGCAACCAGCGTGGAAATGGCGCAGCTGCTGATGCGCCACGGCGCCGATCCCGTGTTAGCCGGCAGATGGTGGAAACCCGGATTCAATGTGATCAGCCGCGTGCAACCGCAAGTCGGTCGCTGGCTGGTCGAGCAGGGAGTCGAACTTTCGCCACACGCGGCGGCCGGCATGGGTCTGACCGACAAACTGCAACAAATGCTGGACGGGGACCCCGACGTTGTACACGCACTCGGTGGCGACGGCACCACGCCTCTGCATTTTGCACGGGACGTCCAGACCGCGCAGCTGCTGGTCGATCGCGGCGCGGAGCTCGACGCGCTTGATGACGACCACGAATCGACACCGGCGCAATGGTTGGTCGCTGACGCACCTGAAGTCACGAAATTCCTGCTGGATATCGGCGCGGCGCCCGATATCTTCCTGGCGGCAGCATTGGGAGATCGAAAACGATGCCAGCAACTGATTGACGCCAGCGATGGCCACTGCCTGTCGCAGCGAGTGGGCAAAGATCCTTTTTTCCCCATCGGACACAATGCCAAAGGGGGCACGATTCTGCAGTGGACACTCGGTTTTAATTCGTACGCGCACCAGTTTGCCGCGGCCAAGGGTCAGGCGGATCTGTTCGAATTCCTGTGGGCCGCCAGTGACGTCACGACACGATTCCTGGTTGCCTGCGTGATGGCCAAACGCGCAGAAGCTGAATCAATCCGACAATCCAATCCGGATGTTGTCGCCAAGTTGGATGAAGCCGATTTGCAATTGCCCGCCAAGTATTGCTGGGAAACAAACATGAATGTCGAGGCCGTGCGGTTAATGCTGGATATGGGATTCCCGATCGATCATCCCGAAACGGCACACGGCTATTCGCCGCTGCACAATGCTGCCTGGGGCGGGTATGCGGAATTGGTCAAATTGTTGATCGAGCGTGGTCACCCGCTCGACCAGCGCGATCCGACTTACGACTCGACTCCACTCGGATTTGCGTTGCACTGTTGCCTGTGCGACGGCCGCCACCCGAAAGGGGATTACACGTCCGTGATCGCGCAGCTGATCGACGCCGGCAGCCCCTGGGAACCGGCGATTTTTCCAACCGGCATTGCGAAAGTCGACGCGGCCCTGCAACCGCGTCTTCGGCCACTGGCAGATAATTTAAATCACGATGTCAAATCGACGGAAGATTCACACGACTGACGAGGATTGCTGAGATGAAATCGAGATTCTGTTGGCTGGCCATTGTGCTGATGTTCACTCACGTTGCAAAGATCCAGTCGCAGACGGCTCCAAACATCAAAGACTCGTTGACGCTGCACCGCACATCTTCACCACACGGAGATGTGTCTACCGGCCAGATGACGGTGTTTGAAAACCGTCAGGCTGGCAGCGGTCGCCAATTGCAACTGGATGTCGTCGTGTTGCACGCCAACGGAGCGGACCCCAACCCCGATCCGATGTTTGTGTTGCTGGGAGGTCCGGGGCTGGCCGCCGCCGGCCATGATCAAAGTTATCAGCAGTCGTGGATGCGGGAAGACCGCGATCTGGTGTTTGTCAGCCAACGCGGTACCGGCGGATCCAATCGTCTGGATTTTCCCACGCCGCACAAAAAAGCCGGCCCGCAGCAATATCTTGATCCGTTTTTTGATCCCGGCGCGGCCCCGTACGCCATCGAACAACTTAGCCGCCGCGCCGACCTGCGAATGTATTCGACGCCGCTGGCGATGGACGATTTAAATGACGTGCGACGGGCGTTGGGCTATGACAAGATCAACTTGATCGGTGGCTCATACGGCACTCGCGCGGCATTGATCTACCTGCGGCGACATGGCGAAACGGTGAGAACCGCCATTCTCAACGGCGTCGCGCCGATTGAATTCACCAATCCGCTTTACCATGCCCGCAGCGCTCAAGCTGCGCTGGAGAAAATATTTCAACGGGTTGAAGCGGACGAAATTTATCAAGAAGCATTTCCAGATCTCCGCCAAAAGTTTGAACAGGTGCTGCAGCGGTTTGACGAAGGCCCCATCGACGTGACGTACACGGCGGACGATGGCCAGAGAATCTCGGTGCAACTGTCGCGCGAAGCATTTGCCACTGCGTTGCGGTTTCAAATGTATTACATGAATACCAGCCGCATGGTGCCGGCCCAGATTCATCATGCACATCGCGGGAATTTCCAGCCGTTCGTGGAAAGTGCGATCGAACGCAATCGCGCGCTGAGCAATGCCGTCGCGATGGGGATGCTATTGTGCGTCACCGCTGCCGAAGACGTGGCGCGGATCGATCCAAAGTCAATCGAAGCACTAACCCGGGACACGTTTCTCGGCGACACGCGTGTGCGGCGGCAAATGGCGGTGTGCCGCCACTGGCCCAAATCCGAGCTGCCCCCGAATTTCGGCGAGCCGGTCCGTTCCGATGTGCCGACGCTGATCCTGTCCGGCACGATCGATCCAGTCACGCCACCAGAGTGGGGTGACATCGTGGCCAAAAATTTCCCCAACAGTTTGCACATTGTGGCGCCGGCGGCCCACGGTGTCGGCGGCGCGTGCATCGATCACATCCAACGGGCGTTTTTGAACCGCGGCACGGTCGCAGGCCTCGACACTTCGTGCGTCGACAAACTGAAATTGCCACCGCTGTATCTGCCCAAGGAAGAGTTTTAGAAATTTCGCTGGCTTGCCGAGGTGCGGCGAGGTCGGCATTGAACCACGCACTCCCGCGCTGTGCGCGGGTGAGCGACGACTCCCGCGCTGTGCGCGGGTCTCCTGACCCCGCACCAACACGCGCGGGTGAGCGGCGACTCGCGCTGTGCGCGGGTCTCCTGACCCCGCACC
>JBFILF010000096.1:0-13991 GCA_041599835.1 Pirellulaceae bacterium | reverse complement strand
CGACGCCTCCTACCGACAAATGGAATGGGAGCAAGGCAAATCTCCAGGTTGGATTCAGTCGAAGCTGGATAAACGCCGCGTCCGGCGGATTTGTAATCGCTACGACCGCCACCTGGCGAAGCGGCCGGAAAACTTCGAACTCTTCACCATTCCCTGGACGCTTGACCAGAGCCGATTCGAGATCGAGTCGCTGGCAACGGACATTCTGCATTTGCACTGGATCTCGTTTTTCGTGGATTATCCGAGCTTTTTTGCCTCGATTCCCGGTCGCGTGCCGATTGTCTGGTCATTTCACGACATGAATCCGTTGACCGGCGGATGCCATTATAGTAGCGGTTGCAGCCGCTTTACGGTCGGATGCGGCAGCTGTCCGCAAATCAATCATCCGGGGCCGCGAGATGTTTCCCATTGGGCGTTTCGCGACAAGCAGCGGGCTCTTCGCGACAAACATATTCACGTCGTGACGCCCAACCGCTGGTTATCGGAATTGGCCCAACACAGCCGAATGTTTCCCAGCCAAACCCAATATCATTTGATACGCCTGGGCCTTGAACAAGACGAATTTCGGCCGATCGACCAAACTCATGCCCGCAACCAATTGGGGCTGCCGCCGGACGCCGCGCTGATTGCGTTTGGTGCCGAGGACATCGAAAACTACCGCAAGGGTTTCCACCATTTGCTGTCGGTATTGAAGCAAATCAACGGCCGGCGGCCGATCGAGTGCTTGGTATTTGGTAGCGGCGAGTTGCCCAAGCAACGCCAGCAATTGCCGAAGTTCCACGAGTTTGGCTTCGTCGATTCCATCCAGCAACAAGCACTGCTGTATTCGGCTGCCGATGTTTTTGTGTTGCCGTCCCGCGAGGATAACCAGCCGCAAACGGGGTTGGAGGCGATGGCTTGCGGCACGCCTGTGGTCGCTTTTCGGGCCGGCGGCATTCCCGAATACGTGTTGCACGGGCAAACGGGGTTGCTGGCCCCCGTCGGTGACGAAGATGAAATGGCGGCTCAAATCAATCAATTGCTGGACAACAATGAACTTCGAAACAATTTATCCGTGGCCGCTCGCAAATTGATCGAACAAGAGTTTACGGCAGAAAAACAGGCCCGCAGCTACATCGAGCTGTATCACCAAATCGCCGGTTCACTCGATTTGGCGCAGTTGGCCCCCGCCCGTGTTGGCTCGCAAGCGGCCTGACAAACGCGCCGCGACATCAGCAGTCTCTTAGGCAGCGGTAAAATGAGACATTTCCGCTTTCCGCTGTGCGGATAATTTCTTTTGATAGCGTCCCTGAACGATATCGACCAACACTAGCACTGCGATCACAAAGTAAAACGTGGCTTTGGACATAGCGGTGATTTCGTATCCGAAAAAGTGCAAATGGGCCAAATGGCCGCCTTCGGAAACCAACATGATGCCCACGATCAACAGGATAAACAGCCCCAGCACTTCGTACATGCGGTTTCTTTTGAGAAATTCCGAGACGTGGTCCGCCAACCAGATCATCATGGCGCCGCTGATGACGATCGCAATTGCCATCACCCAAAACTCGTCCGTCAACGCAATGGCGCTAAGAATTGAGTCAAACGAAAAGACCAGGTTCATTAAAACGATCCATAAAATCGCCTTAGCGACCGACCGTTTATGCTTGCTGTGCGAATGCTCCAGGTGATCGATCGACAGCATGTGAAAAATCTCTTTGAACGCCGTGTACATAATGAATACGCCGCCTGCCAGCACAATCAGGCTGTGACCACTGATCTCCCCACTAAACCAGGTTCCCAGACTCAAATGCAGAAACGGATCTTCAAAGTACCGGATCGCTTCGACCAACACGAATAACAAAATGATGCGGAGGGCGATCGCCATGCCGATGCCCAGCCGTCGCACGTAGGCCTGTTTGTCTTTGACGACTCGTTTGGATTCGATGGATACGTACAGCAGATTGTCGAAGCCCAAGACGGCCTGCAACACGACGAGCATTGCCAGTGTAAACAGGTTTTCAAGCGTAAATAAATCGGCCATAAACAACTCCAAATCTGTACGGACAGCCCGATGGGTCGAAAATCGATGGCGATTTTAGCAGCTGACAATGGCCAATTTGAACCGGACGGAAACGGGTAAGCCGTCACGCGGCCATCCGCACGGCCTGGGCTTTTTTGCGACTTTCCACGAACAGCGAGTCGGGTTTACGAATCTGGTCGCCCGACATATCCAGTTCGTATTGAGCGAAATCGTCAATCATGCTGTCGCCGGCCGAGCAAATCTGGAAATCTCCCAAGCCAACTTCGTGGCACATTTGCGATAACGAATAGCGGTCGTACATCCAGCGATGCACTTCGCCCTGTTGTCGAAACAGACCTTCGGCAAATGCGTCACGGCAATCCTTGCCCAACAAGACGCGAACCGCTTTCAGCACGATTGTTTGACGGATCGCGGTTAGCCAGCGTTTCACCGAGCGACTCGCGCGATGAGAAATCGCCGCGCGGTTGCCGTCGTATGCGTCCGCGCACCAATCATACTCTTTACCGATCCGGGACTTTACAAAATCCAGGTTGGTAATTTGTGGGTCCATCATGTAGGGGCCCATCAATCCGCCGGAACGGTGCCGAACCAGCTGGTCGAGCATTTCCAGTTTCATCCAGCGGTAATTTGCGGCAGCTTTGGCATCACCATGCCAAGCCTGCTCCAACATTTCCAAGTACAAGCGGGCAATGCGTTCCAAGTCGGGCACGACAATTCGCAGCACGCCACCGGGTCGCAGCACGCGGTGGCATTCCGCTAGCAAGTGCCTGCCCTGTTCCGGCGTCAGATGTTCCAGCAGATGTGAATGATATACCGCGTCAAAAAAATCGCGGGGATACGGCAACCCCTTGCGAATATCGTACACGCGAACCGATTTGTCGACGGCGACCAAATCCAGGTTGAACCACTCGGGATGAAATTGCGCACCGCACCCGACGTTGAGCATGCGTTCGAAGGTCTGTGGTCGTCGTCGGATGATCACGTCGAATTAGCCGGCTAATTTTTGAGCAATTTGATCGGCGGGCATAAGCGGTTTGACACCGATGCGTCCCGTGTAATCAATTCGATTTAGAAACAGTGGCATCCCGCATTCCGCCAGAAATTCATCGACCGCCTTGCGGCATCCAGCCCAATGACCGTAGTCATCGATTAGTAACACGCCGCCTGGCGAAAGTCTGGGGAACAAGTGAATCAACTCGTGTCGCGTGGATTTGTACCAATCGGTGTCCAGCCGCAACAAACTGATTTGCCAGGGCACCGTCGCGGGAATGGTTTGTTCGACATCTCCGACAATGCAATGGATGTTCTCGGGCGGGTATGCCGTTTTGGCCAGATTCGATTTCACTTCGTCCAGCGATGAAACACACCAAATGGATTCGGCGTTATCGCGATCCTGGCTGTCCAGCAAATGCCGTGCACGACGGCCCTGATGATCCACGTCCACCGCCGAGGGACGAGACATGCCTTGATAGGTGTCGTACAACCACAGGCTGCGACGCGTTTGGCCCATCTGTTTCAGCATCAGGGCTGCCGCCATCATGCTGCCGCCCCGCCAAACGCCGCATTCCACAATGTCGCCGGGGATACGTTGTTGCACGATGTAACGAATCGAGTCGCACAGGGCGATTAGCCGGTTGGGTGACGTCATCGTATACGGCTGAACGCGACGAACGATATCCAGCACGCGCGGGTCGACGTCCGGAAATTGAGCGTCCAACGACGGTGGCGTCGCGGCAACCGGCAACTTGGGGCGCTTCCAAAACAAAATACGCATCGTTGCTAACCTGAAGCTGAAATATGGCGAGTCTCGACGGAAATTCCGGCGAAAAATCGATGAGTGAACTGAATCGCCTGCCCAATGCAAGCACATTTTTGCACGGGTCCAATTATCAAATCAGTACATTCGCGTAAATATCGCTTACGCCAAGTTGGTCCAATTCACTAGCAATTGGCGGCCAGCTGCCATCAGTTTCGCTGGGTCAATTCGCGTTGTGACGAAACCGGGGATTCGACTACTCTTTATCTTGTTCGTGCAACTTGTCAATTTTGACGCTGGGAAAACGGCCCCTACCATGTCGTTGTCAACTCCGATCCTGCTGTGCACGTTTAATCGACCCGATCTGACACAACGGGTCTTTACACGGATTGCGGCCACGCGACCACAGACCCTGTTGATTTCGTCGGACGGGCCCCGCGCCGACAGGCCCCATGATCAATATCAGGTGCAGCTCACGCGTCGCGTGCTGCAACAAATTGATTGGCCATGTGACGTGCGCACGTTTTTTTCAGAAACCAACCAAGGGTGCCGGAGGCAGATGGCAGATGCTATCACCTGGGGATTTCAACAATTCAGCGAACTGATCATTCTGGAGGACGATTGCCTGCCGGCCCCGTCATTTTTTTCGTTCTGCGAGAAACTGCTTGAGCGGTATGCTCACGATCCGCGGGTGATGATGATCAGCGGCGATAATTTTCAGGATGAACCGGCCAGTCCGTTTTCCTATTACTTCTCCAAGTACGCACACATCTGGGGCTGGGCGTCTTGGCGTCGTGCCTGGTCGCATTTTGAATTGGATATGCCGAGTTGGCCGCAAGACAAGGCATCAAGATTACTCGACCGCTGGACTCGTTCGCCGGCGGAGCATGAATATTGGTCGGGAATTTTTGATAGCCAGCACCAGGGATTGATTGATACCTGGGATTTCAGTTGGCAATTTGCCTGCTGGAAATACGACGGCTGGTCCATCCTGCCAAATGTCAACCTGGTGCGAAACATCGGTTTTGAGTCGCGGGCCACTCACACCCGTGACGCGAGTCATTGGCTGGCAAGTCGGATAACGGGTTCAATCAGTTCATTGACGCATCCGAATATTGTCGCTCGAGAGACGGTGGCTGACGAAATCACCTGGGGCAAGGTTTTTGATCCGCAGCGACAGCGGCCTGCGCCGCGCCATCGACGAGGAAAAGACCAACAAGCGGCTTAATCCGCGTTGTAGATTCGACGCATCCATGAGCAAAATCCTGATCGTTTCCCCATATGCCACCGTGGCGCCGCATTTTGAAACGGAGCTGGAAATTGCTCAGCGCCACCTCGATCAAGGTGATGAAGTCTCGGTGCTGTCATGCGTGGGTGAGCTTTCGATTTGTGATTTTAATCCGCTGGGCCACTTTCAACGGTGTCAAGAATGCCGTTTGCGACGCGCCGACGGCTGGCGTCGGATCAAAGGAAAAATCAACCTGCGAAATTTTGAGCGGCTTTCAAATCGATCAGCGGATCACTCCCCGCTGCCCGTCCTCGATACAGTCGCCCAACTGAAACGTTGCAAAATCGACGAATTTGATATTGGAAACGCTTGCCTGTCGTCACTGGTTTCCTGCTGTCGGAATCCCGATCCTGATTTGAATGCGCACGGCAACCAGCTGGAACGATTCATGGTGGCGGCACAGCAGGTTTACCGGGCAACGTTGAAATACCTGGACCGTCACCGACCAGATTGTGTCTACGTTTTCAACGGACGATTCGCTCCGATGCGGGCTGTCCTCAGTGCTTGCCGGGCACGAAACGTATGTTGCCGAATCCACGAACGGGGTTGCGACACTCACCATTTCCAGTTGCATGAAAACCACTTGCCTCACGACATCCAGTACATCGCGCAACGCATGCAATCGGCTTGGAAACAAGCCGATCGCCAGACGCGCCGCGATGAGGCTGCCAAATGGTATCAAGGCCGAGTCGATTGCCTGGAAACGACCTGGCATTCGTTTGTCAAGCAGCAAACCGGCGGCCAATTGCCCAGCGATTGGAATGCGCGGCGGCATAACATCGGTTTGTTTACATCTTCCGAGGACGAATTTGTGGCCGTGGGTGAGTGCTGGACCAACCGACTGTATCCGAACCAGGTCATGGGTGTCGTGCGATTGGCTCGTTCGCTTGCCCGCGCCGCACCGTCGGCTCACTTGACGGTGCGGATGCATCCGAATTTGCGAGGCCTCGAGAACGACTCCGTGCGAAACATGCTGGCGCTGAACCTCGACAACGTGACGATCGTCCCGCCGGAATCACCGGTGGACAGTTACGGATTGTTGAGAGCTTGCGATACGATTGCGTGTTTTGGTTCCAGCATCGGTATCGAAGCAGCGTTCTGGGGCAAACCATCGGTTTTGCTTGGGCCGTGTTTCTATCAAGGACTAGGCAGCGTGTACCGGGCGGCCGACCATGCCGAGGCAGTCCGCCTGCTGTCGTCGCCGTTGGTCCCCCGACCCGACGAGGGGGCCCTGATATACGGCTATTGGCAGCAGACTCACGGCATACGGTTTCGGTATTTTAAGCCGGACGGGTTATTTCACGGCACGTTCAAAGATGAGGTCATTTACGCCAAGCAACCCAAAACGTTGGCACGACGTTTGCGCCGAACCTGGAGAAGTCTGTTCAAGCGGCTGCATCCGGTCCGCCGCCAGCGGCGCCCCCGTACTCGGCGGGCTGCCTGATGACGTTATTGGCAACGGCTGATAGCATGGCTTGGCGTCCATCAAGTCGTGTTGCTGATTCGGCGGTCAACCGATAATTTGATGCGATTCCCTCCCGCACGGAAAAGCGAACCCAAGGAACAAGGATGTTCTGGCTCAAAGACCGCACGGTTTTGATTACCGGTGGCACCGGTTCATTTGGCAAGCAATGTGCCCGCATTCTCACCGAACAAGCGCAACTCAAACGCTTGATCCTGTTTAGCCGCGATGAACAAAAGCATGTCGCGCTGCGGCGCGATTGGTTTCCTCCCGACCGATATCCGGAAATCCGTTATTTCGTGGGCGACGTGCGGGATATCGAACGATTGCGGCGGGCCTTGCGCGACGTCGATTTTGTAATTCATGCGGCGGCAATGAAACATGTTGATGTGGCAGAATACAATCCGCAGGAGTGCATTGCCACCAACGTGGGCGGCGCGGAAAATGTGATCAACGCCTGCATTGATTGCGGTGTCAAAAAAGTCGTCGCGCTGTCGACGGACAAGGCTGCCAGCCCCATCAATCTATACGGCGCGACCAAGTTATGTAGTGACAAGCTGTTTGTGGCTTGCAATTCGCTGTCCGGAGAATCGGGTACCCGATTCTCGGTCGTACGATACGGCAACGTGCTCGGTTCCAACGGATCGGTTGTGCCGTTTTTTCAGCAGCAGAGCCAGACCGGCGTGCTGCCGATTACCGATCCCGAAATGACCCGTTTCATCATTACTCTCGAGCAAGGCGTGTGGTTCGTGTTGAATTCGCTGCAGCGAATGGCCGGTGGCGAGGTGTACGTCCCGAAAATTCCCAGCACGACGATCCTGGAAATCGCTCAAGCGGTGGCGCCTCATTGCGACACTCGCATCGTTGGCATTCGCCCCGGTGAAAAACTGCACGAGTGCATGATTCCCGCCGATGAGGCGCGACTGGCATTGGAATTTGACGACCATTACGTGATTCGGCCGGTGCAACAAAGCTGGACGCGCGAGACACCGGATTACGAAAAACGGGGACGGCCCTGTGCCAAAGGATTCTCCTATACCAGCGACAACAACGCCCAATGGTTGTCGGTTGACATGTTGCGCCAATTGATCTCCCAGATCAATCAACCGGCCGCGAAAATGCAATCGAGGCAGAGACTTGTGGCTTGACGGAACCGCCAACGACATGATTCCTTACGCCCGACAGACGATCGATGCCGCCGACATCCAACGGGTCGTGGAGGCGCTGCAATCCCCTTGGTTGACCACCGGGCCGCTGGTCGATCAGTTCGAATCGGCCGTGGCGGCAAAGGTCAAGTCAGAACATGCCGTGGCCTTCAGCAGCGGCACGGCAGCATTGCACGGTGCGGCCGCCGCGATCGGAGTGCAGCCGGGAGACGAGGTAATTGTGCCGGCCATCACGTTTGTGGCGACCGCCAACGCGGTGGTGTATTGCGGCGCCAGGCCGGTGTTTGCTGACGTCTGTCCGGACACGTTGTTGATCGATCCGCAGGACGTGCTGCGAAAAATCTCGGCGCGCACCAAGGCGATTTTTGCAGTCGACTACGCAGGCCAGCCTTGCGATTACGGGCGATTGAAACAGATTGCCGCCGGCAATCGGCTGACCTTGGTGGCCGATGCCTCGCATTCCTTGGGATCGTCGTTCTTCGGGAGGCAGGTGCCCCAATGGGTGGATCTAGCCTGTTACAGCTTTCATCCGGTTAAACCGATTACGACTTGCGAAGGCGGAATGGTTGTCACCAATGTCCAATCGTTGGTCCCGAAATTAAGGCAATTTCGCAATCACGGCATCGATGCCGATCACCACCGTCGGCAAGCGCTGGGTACTTGCCAATATGACATGCAGCAGCTGGGGTTTAACTACCGGCTGTCCGATGTTCAATCGGCGCTGGGACTGTCACAGCTGAAAAAACTGGACGACTGGACAGCCCAGCGAAACCGCATCGCCGACCGCTACCGTCGTCAACTGGCGAACCTTCCGCACGTGACTCCGCTTTGCACCCTGCCGGGCGTCCAATCCAGTTATCATTTATTCGTTATCAAGTGGAATCGTGATCAAACCGGGATCGCGCGTGATGATGCCATCGAGATGTTGCGGCAGTGCGGGATTCGCGCCAACATTCATTACCGCCCGGTGTACCAACACAGCTTTTACCGTCAAACGTTGACTGGCCAAAACATCAGCTGCCCGGTCGCGGACGATGTTTACGAGCAAATTATTTCGCTGCCGATGTTTCCAGGAATGACCGGCGATCAGGTGCGACAAGTCGTTGGCGCACTGGATGCCGCCGCCCGCCGCGGCCAACGCCATCATCGCGACAAAGCCGCCTAAACGTGTGCATCCGTGCGATTGACCGGGTATCCAAAAAACTCGGTTCAATGACGTACGCGGGCGTTTAATCTGAAGCTGCGGCCGGCCGGCAGCGCCGGTCCCTCCAGGTTATTCAACGTCTGATGCTGTCACTTTGATCGATGGCGGACACGGGCAAATGATATTGCTGATTGTTGCACACATCGAGTAACGTTCGCAGTGCTCGAAAAGTCGTGATAGCAACTCGCTCAGTGCATGGAAGCTCTCCCCGCTAAGTTGCCACATGAAAAATCTGGGACGCGCGCTACGGATGGCGCTCAAGTA
Organism: Pirellulaceae bacterium; assembly: GCA_041599835.1. Taxonomy (GTDB): domain Bacteria; phylum Planctomycetota; class Planctomycetia; order Pirellulales; family Pirellulaceae; genus CAJQPP01. The sequence goes on along the minus strand of JBFILF010000096.1, from coordinate 4,828 downwards.
CCGATGGTCGCTGATCATATCCACGATTAGCGCCATGTTGGTTGCCTTGCTATGGGGCGCCAATATCGGTGGCATCTATCCGATTATCGAAGTCGTCATTCAACAGAATTCGCTGCGCGATTACGTTGCCGAACGGATCGCGATCACCGGCGAGGCGATTGAGAAATATGACCAGGACATTGAGCAGCTGCAAAAATGGCTCGCCATATGCCCCGCTGACGAAGCGGATGATGTCCGTCGTCAAATTGCCTTGAAGCAGGACCTGGCCGACGCGGAACAACAAAAGGCAGACTGGTTTCGCCACGTTCAGCCCGCGGTTGTGCGATGGACGCCCGCCGACCCGTTCCAAACTCTGTTGCTGGTGTTTGCCGTGTTGTTTATCGGCACCCTGCTCCGTTGCCTGTTGCTGGCCGTCAACATGTACCTGGTCGGTCGCATCGGTCAACGCACGATCCTGGACATCCAAGACCACGTATTTCGCAACACGATGAACATGGAAGTTCACGAATTGGATGTCCGCGGAACCGGTGACTTGATTAGCCGCATCCGGGGTGAAACCACAGCCATCGCCACGGCGATCACGACGTTATTTGGCAAGACGCTGCGCGAACCGCTGAAGATGGCGACCTGCCTGGCTGGAGCCGCGCTGGTCAACTGGCGCCTGCTGTTGTTTTCGCTGATTATTGTTCCGCCCGCTGTATTTATTCTGCTGTCGATTGCCCGGCTGACCAAGCGAGCGCACCGGCGCGCGGTTGAAGAATCCGCGCGACTGCTGAACCGGCTGTTTCAGGCCGTCTCGTACCTGCGGCTGGTCAAGGCCTATAACATGCAGTCGCACGAGCACCAACGATTCCGCACGGTGGCGACCGACGTGTACCGCAAGGCCATGCGCATCTCCCTGCTGAACGCTCTCGGCCGGACGAACAACGAGCTGCTGGGAATCCTGGTCATATCGATGTCGGGCATTGTCGCCGCTTTTCTGGTCCTCAATCAGCAGACGCATTTGTTGGGCGTGCGGCTTTCGTCGACCGTGATGACGCCCAGCGAAATGATTCTGTTTTACGCATTCCTGGTCGGCGTCACTGATCCGCTTCGAAAAATGGGCGACGTGTACAACTTGATCCAGTCAGGCGCCGTGGCGGCGGATCGTGTATTCCCACTCTTCGATCAGACACCACAAGTAACGGACCCCGCCGCACCGCGCGAAATGGATCCGGGTCACACCGAGATTGCTTTCGAAAACGTGAATTTCGAATACGAAGCCAACACGCCAGTGATCCATCAATTCTCCTTGTCGATCCCACACGGCAGTTCGCTGGCCATCGTCGGCGCAAACGGATGCGGCAAAAGCACGCTGATCAATCTGTTGCTGAGGTTTTTTGATCCAAAGACGGGCGCGATTCGCATTGGCCGGCATGATATCCGCCAGTACCGATTGCAAGATCTCCGCGCCGCGATCGGATATGTGACGCAGCAAACCATGTTGTTCAACGATACGATTGCCAACAACATTCGCTACGGGTCTCCCCAAGCATCATTCGAGCAGGTGGAGGCAGCCGCCCGGCGCGCGCACGCGCATGAGTTCATCAGCAAACTGGAATTGCAATACGATTCAAGCATTGGAGAACACGGCGGCAAACTGTCCGGCGGTCAACGGCAACGCTTGGCGCTGGCGCGGGCCATCCTGAAAGACCCGCCGATTCTGATTCTGGACGAGGCCACCAGCCAGATCGATCCGGAGAGTGAGACACTGATTCACGAGTCGCTCGCCGAATTCATGCAAGACCGCACGACGGTGCTGGTCACGCATCGTTTGTCGACGCTTGACTTGGCCGATCGAATTCTTGTCATGAGTCAAGGTTGCGTGGTGGATTGCGGCACGCACGACGAATTGATGACCCGTTGCGCCGCCTATCGCCGTCTACGCGCGACACAGCTCAAGGAGGCTGCCTGATGACCGCTGTTCGAGCTACCGTCCCATTTACCGCTTTCGAACAAATCAAGGCCGCACGGGAAATCATCCAACACGAGGCCGAGGCACTCCAGTCATTGTCCCAGTCGATTCCCGTCGAATTCGCCCAAGCGGTTCAGCTGATCAGCCAATGCCGCGGCAGCATTATTGTCACCGGCATCGGCAAAGCGGGTTGGATCGCACAAAAAATATCCGCCACGCTGGCATCGACCGGTAATCGGAGCCATTACCTGCATCCCAGCGAAGCGATGCACGGCGATTTGGGTCGCATCGGATCGGACGACCTGATGCTGATTCTCAGCAACAGCGGCGAAACTGCAGAAGTGCTGCAGTTGTTGCCTGCCCTGGAAAAGCTGCAAGTGCCGATTGTTGCTGTCGTGGGCAAAAACCGCTGTTCGCTGGCCCGCGCCTCCACCGTCGCACTCGCCTACGGGGAGACACCGGAGGCTTGTCCGCTGGGTCTGGCACCGTCGACCAGCACGGCCATCATGTTGGCGTTGGGCGATGCACTGGCATTGGTCGCCAGCCGCAGCAAGGGCTTTCAGGCGACTGATTTTGCGCGGTTGCACCCCGGGGGAAACCTCGGCCAGCGGCTGTCCCGGGTGGACGATGTGATGCGGCCCGTGGCCGATTGTCGTGTCGCTGATGATGAAGACACGGTGCGCCAAATCTACGTTCGCTTCCAGGGACCCAAACGACGGAGCGGGGCAATTTTGCTGACCGACGAAATGGGTGTGCTCAGCGGCATCTTTACCGACAGCGACTTGGCCCGATTGCTGGAGTGCGGCCAAGACGCGCAACTGGACCAGCCGGTTTACGACGTGATGACGCATGACCCGATCACGGTCAGCAGTGGGACGAAGACTCCGCTGGCCGTTGAAAAACTGGCGCTGCACAACATCAGTGAATTGCCGGTGGTCGATGGGCAGGGCCGGCCTCTTGGCATCATTGACATCACCGACGTCGTCGCATTGCTGCCGCGGACCTAAACGAGCTCAGCGTGACCGAAGCCGCGTCGCGCGGTGTGGCGGTTGTCGTTTTTGCGAATTTTATATTACAACGGAAGGGATCCCTGACCCGACTCCTCGCGCCAACGGACCCCGATGGCCACCCCGACGCTCAAAGCCTGTCACTGTTGCGGCCTCATCCATCGGCTACCCATGTTGCAAGCCCACCAATGGGCCTGTTGCACTCGTTGCGGATCGGCGATCGAGCGGCCTGACGGGGCCAATAAATCGGCGTTGCGGACGGCCGCCGCTGCGCTCGGCGCGCTTCTCCTGTTTTTTCCGGCGGTCACGTTGCCCATTCTCGAAATTGATCGGCTTGGTCACCGCCAAGAGTCGAGCATCCTGGGCGGCACGCTGGAATTGTTGTCCCACGGCGACTGGTTTGTGGGCGGAGTCGTGCTGCTGTTTTCGGTGGTTTTCCCGCTGACCAAAATCGTCATGATGCTGGAACTTAGTTGGCTTAGCCTGTTACACCGACGGCACAAGGCGATCACCTATTGGATCATGGAACACGCGGGTAAATGGTCGATGATGGATGTGATGTTGCTGGCGTTCATGGTAATGATTGTTAAACTCGGTGACCTTGTGCAATTTCACTTTGGACCCGCCGTCGTGGCGTTCGTGCTGTGTGTTGCGATGAGCATGATCGCATCCATCTCGTTTGATCCACACCAGATTTGGCAGGAAGATGAACAGCGAGCGTAATGACGATATGCCGGCCGGTGAGCAGATTTCTGGCGGTAAAAATGCGGAGCACCATTTACCTCTGGCGCAAGTTAAAACGCGGTCCCAATTCTGGGCGAGCCTGTTTCGCGGCACGCGAATGTGGATCGCCACGGCCGTGTGCGCCGTGATCGCGCTGGTTTTGGTGGTCTCCGCATTTCAAGGCGGCGGGCGGTTAATCGAAATCCAATTTGACGACGGGTACGGTGTCAAACCCGGTGATACACTGCGCTACCGCGGCATTGACGTCGGCGAGGTGACCGACGTCAGCGTCAGCTCGGACCTGGGCGGCGTAACGGTTCGAGTACGATTGGAGCCGAACGCCGCAGATTTGGCTCGACGAGACAGCCGCTTTTGGATCGAACGTCCGCAAGTCGGTTTGTCACGCATCAGTGGTCTGGAAACCGTGGTAGGTGCTAAATTCATTGGTGTGATTCCGGGCCCCGCGGGAGGACCGTTGCTATCGAAATTCAAGGGCATCAATTCTCCGCCAGTGCTGCGGGGCGGTTCGTCGACCGAAATCACCATCCGTTTTGTTGATGGACATGGCATCAAAACAGGGGACGTCGTTAAACATTTGGGGATCGTGGTGGGCGAAGTCACGTTCGTCGAATTGGTGCCATCGTTGGACAGTGTTTTGGTCCGCGCGCGACTGGCGGACTGGGCGGCCGGGTTGGCGCGGGCCGGCAGCCAATTTTGGATCGAACGCCCACGGCTGGGTTTGTCGGAGGTTCGGGGGTTGGAGACGCTGGTTCGGGGACAGCATCTGGCCGTGTTGCCGGGTCCGTCCGATGGCCAGCCGGTCAACGAATTTCGTGGTCTGGAAACCGCGCCGCCCGCGCTGCGATCGGACGAAGGTCTGGAAATCACGTTAACCAGCAATCAAAAAAATGCGCTCGACGTCGGGGTCCCGGTCAGCTACCGCGGCGTGCAAGTCGGTCACGTGGCCAGCGTCGGCCTGGCATCGGATGCGTCGACGGTTCAAGCCCGCGCCTATATAGAACCGGAATTCAGATCACTAGTCCGCTCCAACACGAGATTTTGGAGTAACGTCGGAATCAATGCCGATTTCAGCGTTCGCGGATTCAGCCTGAAAACTGATTCGTTGCAAGCGCTGGCCATCGGT
>JBFILF010000095.1:0-13994 GCA_041599835.1 Pirellulaceae bacterium | reverse complement strand
GATCGACGGTCAGCCCGTTCCGCCGGATCAATACCGTGAACTCATCAAGCAAGGCAAGGCCAGCCAGGAACAACTGGATTTGTTCAAGCAAAAGTTTCCTGAATTTCAAAAGCGGCTCAAGGAAATTGGCAAACTGGTCAACGAAGCATTTCAGGAAGGCGCCGAAACGATCAATGAATTCAATGAGCAAGCAGCACGCGAATTGTTGCAAGACATGGCGTCGGAAATCGTTTGCCGGTTCGACGGCCGGGGAGTGAAAGAGTTCATCGGTGAAATTGTGGACGATGCGGCAGAAAATCGATTGGAGCCGTCCGAGGACGGACCGAATTTGACAGAACTGTACGGGGTCAACGTCGTGCTGAGCAACGACGACACCACGTCGCGGCCCGTTGTCGAAGAAAGAACGCCGAACATGATGAACTTGTTGGGCACCGTCGATCCCAAATGGGGGCAAGGCGGGATGGCGGTGTCGGATTACCGCGGCATCCGCGCCGGAGCGTTACTGCACGCCGACCAGGGCTATCTGATCCTCAACGTGGAAGACTTGATCAATGAACCCGGTGCCTGGCGGGCGTTGACGCGGACATTGCGGACTCGTCGCCTGGAAATCGTGCCCCCCGAAGTCGGTTGGATGCGGCCCTACGTCGTGGTGCAACCCGAACCCATCGAAATCAAAGTGCGCGTTATTTTGATCGGCGACATTTTCACGTATTACATGCTTGACCGATACGACACAGATTTTCGCGAGCTGTTCAAAGTGTTGGCCGACTTTGATGACCAGTTGCCACGTGACGCCGGCGGGCTGAGCCGTTACGCGGCCGTCATTTCTCATGTGGCCAAAGAAGAATCGCTGCCGCCGTTTCACCGCTCGGCCGTAGCTGCGCTGGCGGAACACGGCGCTCGCATCATCGCCCGAAAAGGAAAAATGAGCGCCCGCTTTGGCCGCATCGCGGATATCGCCCGCGAAGCAGCTTACCTTGCCCGGCAGGATCAGCAACAACAGGTCGTGGACCAGCACATTTATGAGGCCGTCAGGCGCACGAAACAGCGAGCAATTATGCCGTCGCGGAGATTCCAGGAATTGGTCGAAAGCAAAACGATCCTGGTTGAAACAACCGGCCAGGTTGTCGGACAGATTAACGGGTTGGCCGTGATGTACGCCGGTCCGTTAACGTATGGTTTTCCCGCCCGGATTACCGCCACCATCGGACCAGGCAGGGCCGGCCTGATCAACATCGAAGGCACCGCCCAAATGTCCGGTTCCATCCACACGAAAGGGTTTCATATTCTGGGCGGATTGCTTCGCAATCTGTTGAACCTCACCCACCCGCTGGCATTCAGCGCATCAATCGCATTTGAGCAAAGCTATGGCGGCATTGACGGCGATTCGGCCTCCGGGGCTGAAATCATTTGCCTGCTGAGCGCACTGACCGGCATTCCAGTTCGCCAGAATATGGCCATGACCGGCGCCATCGACCAGCACGGTCACGTGGAGGCAATTGGAGGCGTGAACGAGAAAATCGAAGGCTTTTACGACGCCTGCAAATATTTCGGGCTGAGCGGCGACCAAGGCGTGATCATACCCCATTCAAACGCCGGCGACTTGATGTTGCGCCGGGATGTCGTGGAAGCTTGCCGCGAGGGCAAATTTCACGTGTACGCGGTCAGTACTATCCAGGAGGCAATAGAATTGATGACGGGTGTGCCGGCTGGTGAACTTGTCGACGGCCAATATGCCGAGGAAACCGTTCTGCACAAAGCGGTCACGAAAGCCCACGAGTTCTGGCGGCGCACTCTCTCCAGTCCTGAAAAACTAACTTCCGTCGCCCGCAATGACGAACCCGTGCAACCGCCGGAATTGCCCGGGATACCGGTCACCGAACCCGACGATAAGCCCGGGCCCCTCTAATCACCGCCTCCGGTGAACGAATAGTTATGCCTAAAATCGGCGCCGGAAATCCAAGCGTGCCGCAACTCACGTTTCCAGCCCCAGGCCGGTAAAAAACTTGCTCTAAAATGGACTTCGATTCTAAAATGATAAAGTGAGCTTGCGGATTCCAGGCTTGGAGCTGCCGCACTCTTTTCAGGCAGGGGCAATTCGTCAAGACAAGGACGCGCATCGACGCGACGATCGAGTGCAAGTAAAGACGGTTTGTACAAGCTGTGGGAAAAAATACCTGGTCAATCCGCAGCTGCTGGGTCGAGTCGTAGAGTGCAAAAACTGCCACACAAAATTTCATGTGGCGCGCGTTCCGGAACAAACCGGTTCGCCTGACGGCGATCCGCCGCTCGGTGTGGTGGCCCCTCATGAGTTGGACCCGTTGGCGCTGCCAATCGACGTGGAGATGGCGGGCGAATCGATGCCGCCGGCTGCCACACCGGCGGCGGCGCAACCCGTGGCGATGCCGTTAGCGAGCGGAGGCGGTGCCTGGCAACAAAAGGTCAAACAGCACAGCCGCGCGGCCTTGTTCGGTCCCACCCAAAGAGCCTTGTTTTATCTGGGCTTGTTTTTGATCGCGATTGGGTTGCTTCTGAATATCTTGCCGCTAATGGGCACTCAGGTCGCGCGGTTTCAAGGCGCTGGGAATCTTGGCCAAATCTTCGGCCTGGTCGTGGGCATGATCGGAGCCGGCTTGCTGGCCGCGGCTTTGCACCGATTTCATCAGGCCTCCATCGCCGGCGGACTTGGGTCGGCGGGGTTTGTGTTCATCGTGTTTCTGTTTTCGATTTTGTCTCCAAGTGACCCTAATTCATCCGCCAATTCAAACGGCGATGTGAATCGTCTCCGACCAGAGGAGGTGACCAAAGCCGTAAGTCCTTGGATTCAACAATTCCCGAACTGGGAGGGTTTTGATGATCCTACGCCAGGATTATCGGTCGCAGATCGCTGGACCAACTACACGCTAAACTTCAACGACGGTAAGTACATCGCCTCGTTCCCGCGAAAACCGGTGACAAGTCAACAACAGGTCAACCTGGCCCGCCAGCAGGTTCCCCAAGCCATCTATAAACGGCAAGCCCACGATCATGAATTTGAGATTTCAATTTTTGATCACCCCAATCAACAAATGGACCGGGAACAGATCGCCAACGAAGTCGCGCGGCAGTTTTGGCCGGGAGCCACGACAATTTCGCTCGACGTTAAGGGCGTGGTTGGCAAAGAACTGACCACGAAGCATGACACGAAGCGTACCCATGGACGCATCCTGGTAAAAGGTCACCGCGTCATTCAACTGTCGGTAACCGGGCCCGCCAGTCGGGTTCCGGGTCCAACGAGTCGTCGATTCTTGCGGTCGTTCCAGTTGGATCCGCCGGCTGCTGCCGCAACCGGTCCACTGGGCGGGGGCACTTCGATTCAGTTAAACATTACGCCGTCGGAACGAAACGCTGCCACACAGATGCTCACGCGGGCCCGCCAAATCGAAAACCTGATGGATGAGTTCATTTCGATGCGGGCGCGACTTAAATTTCCCGGGCACTACTTGTCCGAGCCGGCTGGAGGATACGACGGCACGCGCAAATTTTTTTGCCGGCCGGAAAAACTGCCGGTGACCGGTATCGATATGGTGTTCAGCGACTCGTCCAAGGGCCAAGTTTTGCATCGCATCGTGCCTGTTTACGAAGGGTCGGAAAATCCTGGAATCGTTCACGCGCGCCCGGGATACGGGCTGGGTGCGATCAACGTAAACGCCGATGCATTTGTCAAAGGCGTGCAATTCGTGTTTATGAAAATCTCGCCAAAAGGATTCGATACCTCGGATGCTTACACCTCGGATTGGTACGGCGTTCCTGCGTCATCGGGTGAGGGAACGCGCGTCGGCGGTGACGGACGGCCGGTTTACGGTCTGTGGTGTTGCCAATCCACCGTTGTCCACGGTCTGGGCCTCATTCACGAGCGACAATGATAGTTGGTCGTTCGTTGGGCGTTAGTCGGCCAGCTTACCGCCAATGTCTCGCCCAATTGCCAACCCGCTGTCTCTCAGCCCCTCAGCATCAACGCCACGTACGCCACGGCCAGCACAATCTGCGCCACAGCATAGGGAAATGCCAGTCGAATAAATTTGCCGAATGACATTGATACCTGATGCTTGTGCATGATCGTCACGGCCACCAATGTCGAAGCGGAGCCGATCGGCGTTAGATTGCCGCCCAAGTTACAACCAAAGATCACCGACCACCACAAACCGGACGAATTGGGCGTCTCGAACTGATTCAATATGGATGCCATCATGGCGGAAAGCGGTATGTTGTCGGTCACGCTGCTGAAGATACTGGAACCGATTAACAAAACAGCGGAATCCGCCACGGTAGCGGGGTCGCCGCGTACGTCGCTGAGCACCATCTGCAAGCCTTGTCCCATTCGCTGCAGCACTTGGGCGTGTTCCATCACATAAATCACGACGAACAACGCCATGAAGAACCCGATCAGGTCCCAGTCCACCGCCTTGTAGAATTTGTCGACTTCATACCGGTACAGAATCAACATGACCGTCGCCATGCTGGCGGCCACGAACCCCATGCCTAGTTTATTGATGACGGGCAATGCTGACGTACCGGCGATCAAGACGATGAACAGGATCAGCATGGCCACGGCAAAACGGAACAGTCGCCAGCTAGTGATGCCGTCGTTCTCATCAAATCCCTCGACTTGCCGGCAGGCTTCTTCGCGCTCTTCGTCAGTCGATAGTCTGCGAATCCCGAACAGGCGGGCTCCGATCAGCAACGTGACGAATGTTGCCATTACGACGTACGGCGACGACTTGATGAAAAACGTCATGAAGCTGATGTCGGCGGTTGTGCCGACGATGATGTTGGGAACGCTGCTGATCAGCGTCAACAAACCGCCGATGTTGGTGAGCAGCGCTTCGATTAACAGAAAACCAGGCAGCTTGTCGTTGCGATCCAGTTTTTCCAAGGAAACCACGGTCAGCGAACCGACGATGATCATGGCGGTGACATTGTTCAGCACCGCGGAAAAAACCACTGTCATCACGCCGTAAAAATACAACAACTTGAGCGGATCGCCGCCTGATAATTTGGTCACGCGAATCGCGATCCAGGTAAACAATCCCGAGCGGCTAGTGACTTCCACAAACAAGCTCGAACCAAGAATGATGACAATCACACTCCAATCGATTCCTGGAATGTAGACGGGCATGGAAATCCGATGCCCGTCAACGTGCAGCTCGTGGTGGTCCGCGGGTTGGTCAGGGTCGGTTTCGGCGTCGGGCAGATCGTGACCACCGATTACCACCGTCTCGGTGCGTTCGCTGGATTCGTCAGGTTGAATACGGATTTCGACGGGGTCGTCGGGTTCGATCGCCCGGTAGCTGCCCACGGCCACTTTTTGAAATGGCAGAATGCCAAAAGCCGCGCCCAGCAGCAGGCACAAAACGGCAAAGCTGCCGGCAATGATTGACTTCTTGGCATGCAGTAATTCTTCCAAGGCCAAACAGGCGATCAGCGCGATCAATATCAATGCAAACAAACCCGTGACCCAGCCACTGACGTCCGTTGCAGCGATGACAAACAACATGGAGATCGAAACCGTAGGTGCCGCGAAACGACAGGGCAGCGGCGCGGCAAGCTGAACCTTGCGTAGCCGTCCGCAAAACAAGCCGGCATTCTAGCGCATTGGCCGGCTTCGATGAATATCAGCGCGGCGAATACCAGCGCGGCCGGCAACGGCGAAGCGGATTAAGCAATCCCGATTTGCGCGGCGTGCCGTTGACTTTTGTCCGGTTCAATTAGACACTGATTCTGACCAACGCCACCCGATAATTTACGGTTGATGGGCCTAACCCGGCGACTGATTCTCCCGGCGACTGATTCTAATGAGCACCAACACCCTCCGTGATTCGTTTGCGACCCTTGGCACGTTTGAGACGGGTAACGGACCCGCGCACCTTTACCGGCTGGGCGGGCTGCAGGAACAGGGGTTGGGAAACGTCGAGAAATTGCCGTTTTCCATGCGTTTGTTGCTGGAATCAGCGTTGCGGAACTGCGATGGCCAGACCGTCACGGAAGACGACGTCAAAAACCTTGCTGCCTGGAATGCGCTGCAACCGAGCAAAATTGAAATACCGTTCAAACCCACCCGCGTCGTGCTGCAGGACTTTACGGGTGTCCCGGCGGTCGTGGACCTGGCAGCCATGCGCTCGGCCATGAGCCGGCTGGGCGGAGATCCCAAACGCATCAATCCGCTGATCCCGGTGGACCTGGTAATCGACCACAGCGTGCAGGTCGACCGATTCGGCTCGATCGACGCCTTGGCTTTTAATGTGGCCCGCGAGTTTGAGCGGAATCGGGAACGATATGAATTTCTCCGTTGGGGCCAGCAAGCGTTTGACAGCTTTCGCGTCGTGCCACCCAACGTCGGCATCGTGCACCAGGTCAATTTGGAGTTTCTGGCCAAATGCGTCTTTCTTCGCGAGCTGGACTCGTTGACCGTTGCCGTCCCGGACACGTTGGTCGGCACCGACAGCCACACCACGATGATCAACGGCTTGGGCGTCCTGGGATGGGGCGTGGGTGGCATCGAGGCCGAAGCGGCGATGCTGGGCCAACCGATTTACATGTTGCTGCCGGAGGTCGTGGGATTCGAGTTGGTGGGTCGGCTGGCCACCGGCGCCACCGCCACCGACCTGGTGCTGACGGTGACCGAAATTCTGCGCCGCGAAGGCGTCGTCGGAAAATTTGTGGAGTTTTTCGGCGAGGGTATCGCCAATATGTCATTGGCCGACCGGGCCACGATCGCCAACATGGCGCCCGAGTACGGAGCGACCATGGGGTTTTTCCCCATCGATGCCGAAACGTTGAATTACCTGCGGCGCACTGGCCGAACCCCGGCCGAAGTAGACCTGGTCGAGCGGTACACCAAAGAACAAATGTTGTTTCGAAATCCTGGTGACACGCCGCCAGTATTCACCAAAACTTTGAAACTTGACATGGACACGGTGGAGCCGTCGCTGGCCGGTCCCAAGCGACCTCAGGACCGCGTGCCGCTGTCGAAAATGAAAGAATCGTTTCGCCAGTCACTGATCGCACCCATCTCCGAGCGGGGTTTTGCGCTGACGCAGCAGCAGCTGGCTCAGACGGCCAGCGTCAAAAATAACGGTCACGTTTCCATGATCGGACACGGGGCCGTCGTCATCGCCGCCATCACCAGCTGTACCAATACCAGCAATCCCTCCGTCATGGTCGCGGCCGGCCTAATCGCTCGCAATGCCGCCCAGCGGGGAATGACCGTACCCGGTTACGTCAAGACCAGCCTCGCACCGGGTTCGCGCGTCGTTACCGATTACCTGAACAAATCGGGTTTGACGGAATCACTGCAGCAACTTGGGTTCCATACCGTCGGCTACGGTTGCACGTCATGTATCGGCAACAGCGGACCGCTGCCGACACCAGTGGCGGACGCCATCGGCGAAGGCGACATCGTGGCGGCGGCCGTGCTCAGCGGCAACCGAAACTTTGAAGGTCGCGTCAACGCGTTGACTCGGGCCAATTACCTGGCCAGCCCGCCGTTGGTCGTGGCGTACGCTCTGGCCGGCACGACGGACATTGATTTGATCAACGAGCCGTTGGGCAAAGACCAGGACGGGAACGATGTGTACTTGCAGGAAATCTGGCCGACCCAAGACGAAATTCAATCAGTGATTGAACGGTGCATCGACGCCAGCATGTTTCAAAAGGAATACAGTCACGCGTTTGACTCCAACGAGACGTGGAATCAAATCAAAATTGACTCGGGCGAAATGTACAACTGGCAAGACGACAGCACGTACATCCAGGAGCCCCCCTTTATGCAAGATATCACCCTGGCGGTACCCGATATCACGCCGATCACCGGCGCGCGGTGTTTGCTGGCATTGGGTGATTCTGTCACAACCGATCACATTTCGCCGGCTGGTGCCATCGCCAAAGACAGTCCGGCGGGTCGATACCTGCTGGGTCGCGGCATCGAGCAACGCGATTTCAACAGTTATGGCTCGCGGCGTGGCAACGATCGGGTGATGGTGCGCGGCACGTTCGCCAACATTCGCATTCGCAACCAGTTGGCGCCGGGCACCGAAGGCGGCTGGACGACATTGTTGCCGGATGGCGAGGTCATGTCGGTGTACGATGCCGCGATCAAGTACAAGGAAACAGCTGCGTCGCTGGTTGTGCTGGCCGGTACCGAATACGGGACAGGCAGCAGCCGCGACTGGGCGGCCAAAGGCACGTTGTTGCTGGGCGTACGGGCCGTGATCGCCGCCAGCTACGAGCGGATCCATCGCAGCAACCTGGTCGGCATGGGCGTGCTGCCGCTGGAGTTTCGGGCCGGCGATACCTGGCAGTCGCTGGGACTGACCGGGCGCGAGCTTTTCGATATCCCCAACCTGTCCAACGAGCTGGAACCGCGGAGCACGGTGACGGTAACCGCCCGGGCGGACGATGGAACGGAAACTAGCTTTCCCACCGTTGTCCGCATCGACACTCCAGTTGAGATGGAGTATTACCGCCACGGCGGCATTCTGCAAAAAGTCCTCCGCGACCTGGTTTAGAACATTGCAACCAGCAGTCGTAATTTGCAACGACTCGCCGGAGTTGTCAAAGGTCTCTCGACGCCGTCTGGAATCAAATGCAACGGATTGCGGACAACCGACTAGTGATGTCCATCTGGATAACTATCTCCGGTCAGGTTCAGCTGAATCCCATGTTCCAACCAAGCTTTGGCACCGGCCAGCAACATCGCAAAGCCGCCCATCGAGTCAATCGCCTGCGCGACCAGTTCGTCCCCGTTTCCGGCAAAGCCAGCGTTGGAGATTTTGACCAGCGTCGTATCGTCGGGTCGGGCTTCGAATGTCCATTCGACCGTTGACTTGTGGGGGTCCTCACCCCATTCGATCAAGATACGTTTGTTTTGGTCGACGGCGATCACCTCGACGGGACCCGACACGCCATACATATCAAAATAAAACCGATTCGGCGTGCCGACTTCCAATGGTCCATCGCTGCGCGTGAACCAGAACTTGGTCGTGATATCGGGATTCACAAACGCCTCAAACACCTTGGCGGCTGGAGCCCGGATCAACATTTGAACGTTGACGGAAGGAGCTGTGGATAGCGTCATTTCGGTCATCAGTGTGGCCCTCTTTCCCGGAAATGTCGTTGCAGTATTTTTCACTCGTGCGAGATACGTCAAGGATCACCGAGCCGGTAAATTGGCTGGGTTGATTATAGGGTATTGCTCACCTATTCACCGTGTCGATTGCTCACGTGGGCGTAGCCTTTTTTGGCGGCGATGTCGTGCCCATTCGATTACGATAGGCGTAAAACAGCGCGGCGACCAACCAAGGTGGAATCAAAAGCCAAGCCAGAAATTCGGGTCGCTGCCAATGAATTTCGGTCGTTTTGTACATGCGCGGCCAAATGCCAATGATATTGCCGATAATGTAACAAGCGATCGTTCCGACAGCGCAAATCGTCAGGGCGGTCACGAATCGACAAGGGATCATTTTGTGCAAAAAGTAGCTCGCTGATGTAATTGAAAACAAGCCAATGCATGGGAAACCACCAAGATCCCACATCCACCGGGTTGACCAGTAGTCGAAGCGCCACCATTCAATAAATGTCAAAGCAAACAGGACACCGATTGTGATCGGAATCCATAGAAAACCGAAAAGGAATGAATGCAAGACGGTTTTTTGAAACATGCCGACAACTACGACATTCGACGGTTTTGCTTGGTAATAGGTTGCGAATGGCTGAGGCTACAAAAAAAGCGTTTGGATACCGAGCCGCGAATACAGTTGGATCAATTATATTGCTATTCACTCCTAACGTCTAAAGACCGCGGCTAACGCCTGTTCTCCGCTTCGGTCGATCCATTGTTATGCTTTTCTGCCTTGCCACGCTCTTCATCAAACAGTTAGGGCGGAGTGGCTGTACTTAGACCGCGGTCGGTCAAAATACAAGCGACTTGCAGTGGTCACGCGTTGGATCCGGCAGTCTTAATAATCCTGTACGTTTTGAAGATCGAAGTCCCAAGCCGCCGGAAACGATTGACCATTCATTGCCGCGCCGTCGGCGACTTAATCCCAAGCGTTTGAATCTCCCTTTTTCAGGATTTCGTCGATTTCGGCTTGAGTCAAGCTATACCGACTCATGAATACCTTGGACAGAAGATCCAATTCGTCCTGCATTTGCTGGATTCCGCGACTGGAACCCGAGTTCTGCTTGATCGAAGCTATCATTTTTCGTCGATAGTTAAGCGATTTATAGATCTCTCGTTCAACATCCTCGGTCACCTTGGGTCTTCCTTCAGTGATCTTGCCATTTTCAACAATGATCATGTCGTTTGAGGTGATCCAGTCGTTGTCGTTCGCCGTTGTGGTCGAACTAGTTGACGAATTGTCGCTGGTGGGGCGTGACGGCGCAACGTTTTCGCAGCCAAGACAAGGCAGCAGCAAAATCAGCGAAATCGCCATGGATTCAAAAGGTTGTTTCATTAATTTTTAGCCTCGGTTCACAGCTGGATACGTGAAGGATGACCGAGCCGGGCAAGCGGCTTCGTCAATGTAACGTGTCAAATCCCTAGAGTCTCCAGCCACACGCGCCAGGTTATTTCCGGCTGCGGTGCAACGTATTGTTGCCGCTTTCTGGGACTGAGGACGAAATATGGTTGCGTCGTCATTCGCTGGTGCCGGCCCCACTTACAGAAAAGATCAAGCCGTCAGGATCGACGTATTGGGCGATTCTGACGCCAAACGTTTCCGTTGGCTGCTGAACACACGGCACGTTGTTCTCAGCCATACGTGAGTGAAATTCGTCGAGGTTGGGAACCTGGAATCCGGGACGGCAGTGCCCAGCTACTTCGGATTGTTGTGATTGATCATTTAGATTGTCTGCGCGACCGGCACATTTGTGGAGAGCCCAGGTGGCCCCATCGGTATTAAATTCTGTCCAGTCGGGAGACTCGAATTTTAGCGGCATGCCAATCGCATCTTGATAAAACGCCACGGATCGTGCCATATCGCTTACGAAAATGATGGAGTAGTTGATTCTCATGCCGTAAGTTCTCCTTACCGCTTTTCTTCACGAGCTCAAAAAATGATTTTCATGAGCCGGTCGATTTCTGAAAGCGGTATCCACACGTCAACGCCTAAACGATCGCGCTCAAATACCATAGCGGCCGAGGTCACATTGGTCAGCGGTTGATAGGGCTTGAGCCGTTTTCGCGGCCGCAACGTCGCTGAATAAATCGGATCCAAGTTCATGGCGGACACATGCAATTCGATTTTCTTGCGGGGATCGAGCTTGCGGCTCGACGCCGCCAGAGCGGGATGAGCGGAAAGGCCCCGCGCGGCGGATTGCACATTGTTGATCGCCTGCCGCAGCAAGTCTTCATCGTTTCCCATCAACATGACAATGTGCTGGTCCAGCGGCAGAAAGTAGATTTTGCCTTTTTGCGATCCTAGCAATTGCTCAAGCAACCGCTGGTCCTGTTCGGCGAGCCGCTCGGATTGGATTTGCAATAAATCCATTCGGTAATTTTCCTCGCCGAGCAACTCTCTGTGGGATGGTTTGTAAACAAACTGAATCTGCGCGTCCGCACCGTACAACCGCTCGATTCCCTGGTTGACGAAATCAACAATTTCCGGCACTTGGGACAACACGCCCCGCGGATTCTTTGTATTGAAAATTCCAATGACCGTAATCTCGCCCTCCATCGAATCCGGATTTCGATAAGCCGCCAATCGCGTTCCGTTCAGATTTTGCCAAAGCCTGCCGAACATCTCATAAAAAATCGGTTTGTCCTCGTCCGACAAAATCTCCTGACCTGGCGAAAATCGCTGCACGATCATGCGCACCGTTGCCTTGGCGGTCACCACGTTTTGTTGTCCGGTGCCCCGGGCAGCCATCCCGGCGATGAAGTTTCCCGACGGCAAATGATGCAGGTTCGATGCACCGTCGCCACCGCGAATCGATTCGATCAGCGGCCCGGCCACACCGTTTTCCACCTGGTCGAACAACGTGGTCAAGCGCACGCTGACGCCGCCGTCCAGTCCGATGCCCACCAAACCCGATTCCATCTCATCGGCCGCAGCCAGCAGATCATCTGCCAACTTACGCGTGTCGGCGTCCAAATTGGCGGCTTGCTCGAACATCGCCAGCGGTCCAGTCAGCGGGCCCAGCACCTCGCTCCAAAATCCCTCGGCATGTTTGGCCCCCAACAAAACAAACAAGTCTGCGTTGGAGAATGTCTCCCGCTGTTGCTCGTTGAGCCGCTGCCGAATCGGTTGGGCCTGGGAAAATTGCTCGATCGCGGATTCATTTCGGCTGGCCAGCAATCGATCCCCATCCAGTTGAAACCATCGATCTCCATCGGATACACGCTGTCCAGCATTCAACGCGTCAACATTCAGTCCGCGATGTTCCGCCAACGGTTTGACATCAGTGATGGGAAACACAAAAACCGCCCGCTGGTAAAGATCGAAGTATTGCGCGTCTTGGCCCTTGGTGAACACAACGGCTCCAGTCGAACCGCGATTGAATATCGACTCAATCGACGCTTCTTCGACGCCCGCGCCGGAATAGTACAGTTCCGGCAGGTAGCGGGACACTCGGTAACCGGGCATGATTTGCTCGCTAATTTCGTCCAGCTTGGGACCGATTTCAGAGAGCCGGGAAATGGACAATCCGAAGGCAACATTTTCTGGAACGACGTCCAGCAAAGCGTTTTGTTGTGCGGTGGCCGGACCCGCGGCAATCATCAACGCAATCGGGATGACCCCCACTGCCAAGGCCGGCCAATGTCCGAACATGCGCGTTGGTCGACGGCCAGGAGCCGCATCCGCTGTCCGAGGCGAAAGCATCGTTTTCATGTCGTGTACTCCAAGTTTGCGGTTTGTGTCAGGCAACAGGTTTTTTACCACCTGTTAGCCTTCATCGCATTGTGATAAGGCCTTTTCGGCATAAACCGAAGCCACCCGTTGTCGATCCCGTCGTGGCCGCCGGATCGCAAATCACCGCCGCGCTTCAATTGCCAACGAGCGCCCAATTGCCAACGAGCGCGCAGCAATCTAATTCAATCAATTCTAACGATTTAAGGCGAAACGCTGTGGGGCCTTACGGAATTTTGATGTATTTGTCGAACTAGAAGTTTAGAATGGAGTGAATCGGAGGCGTATTGCCAGCTCGTGACGCTTTTCGTACTCCGTCCCCGCTTCCAGTTGGTTTTCGTTTAGTGACATCCGGCGCCCTCATCATCCTCATCGCCGGGACAGAAATCATGCTCGACCAAATTGGACCCAAAATTGATGTTGAAGCCGATACTCCAGGAGCAACGGCGCCGCGGCGGCGCAAAATCCATTGCAAAAAGTGTTGCCGCGTGGAGCTGCATTATTTGCAGGCCAAACAATTCAAAGCCTATCCGCTCATCGTATTGTTTACGTTAGGCGCTGTTTTTATAACGGGACCGTTCCGTTGCACTTGCTGCGGCACGCCCCGTCTGTTTCGATACGACTGGTTTGTGCGAAAACAGCCTGTCCGTTCGAAAGCCTCTTGGAGTCCTCTCAAAGCTTGGTGGGACTATCGAGACAGCTGGCGCGTAGCCCGTCGGCGCAGTCGATTGAAAAGATTTGTTGCACGATTGTTGCGCAAAAAAGATCCGCGAAAACAAAAATTTCGCAAGCGGAAGTGGTTTTGACGTCGTGTTGGCGGCATTAGATCACTTGCGGCAATCAAACTTTGTTTATTGGCGAGCAACCAGATCGGCCATATCCCGCAAAGCATCCAAGCCGTCCACCACTCACCCACTCGACCCATTGAAATTGGGCGCCTCGGTTGTGTAGTTATGGGTACAAATTGCTGATGATACCGCCATTCGTCGTCGGCCACTTCCTGTTATAATTGTGGTGTCTTTTGCGGAACCGCCGTCCATGCACCCATTACATTTTTGCATCATCATCGCGCCGCTCGGCGTCTATTTTCTGCTGATCGGCATGGTC
>JBFILF010000094.1:0-14058 GCA_041599835.1 Pirellulaceae bacterium | reverse complement strand
GCAGCGCCTGAGGAATCGTCACCGACCGGTCGGCTTGCTGATGGTTTTCCAAAATGGCAATCAAACTGCGCGACAGGGCCAGCGCGGTGCCGTTGAGTGTGTGCACGAAGTGCGTGCCTTTTTGATCTTTAATTTTGTAACGCACATTCAAGCGGCGGGCCTGGTAGTCGGTACAGTTCGAAGTGCTGGTAACCTCGCCCCACTCGCCCCCCTCACCGCGCCCGGGCATCCAGGCTTCCAAGTCAAACTTGCGAAAAGCCGGACCGCCAAGATCACCCGTCGCCGTATCCACCACCCGGTAGGGGATCTCCAGCGCGTCGAACAAATCGCACTCGTGCTGCAATAGCTCGTCGTGCATCGACTCGCTTTGATGCGGCTCGGTGAAGGCGAACATTTCGACTTTGGTGAATTGGTGGACACGATACAATCCGCGAGCCGCGCGGCCGGCCGCACCCGCTTCGGTGCGGTAACAATGGCTGACCCCGCACAGTCGAATCGGTAACGATGCCTGCTCCAGCGTTTGGTCTGCATACAGACCGCCCAACGTTATCTCCGCGGTGCCGATCAACGACAATTCGGAATTTTCGATGCTGTACACCTGGGTCTCCGGGCCGCGCGGCATGAACCCGATCCCTTCCAGGATCGAATCCAGTGCCAGGTCGGGCGTGATCATGGGCGTGAAACCGCGTTCGGCCAGAAACTCGACGGCGAATTTTTGCAGGGCCAGGTCTAATAGAACGAGCTCGCCGCTGAGGAAATAAAATCCGGCGCCGGTGGTCCGAGCGCCGCCTTCGAAATCAATCCAATTTTTTTGCTGGCCCAATTCCAGATGGTCGAGCACCGGAAAATCAAACTGGCGAGGAGCGTGCGGACCGCGTTTCAGCTCAAGGTTAGCCTTGTCGTCGGCGCCGACCGGCGCATCCGGGTGGGCCATGTTCGGCAAGGCCCGCTGGATTTCCAGCACTTGCCCGTCCAGATTGTCGTGTGCCTCCTGGGCGGCGTCTTTTTGCTCGCGTAGCCGGCGGCCCTCGTCTTTGCGCTGCTCCCGTTCGGCATCGTCCTTGGCCTTTCCGATGCTTTTGGAGACTTCGTTTGCCCGTCGATTGAGTTCCTGTACTTCAGCCAGTTTGTCGCGCCGGGCCTGTTCCAATTCGACCAAGCGATCGACTTGCTCGGACATCCCGCGATTGGCACAGTTTTGTTTTATCGCGTCGACATTTTCCAAAATGAATTTTCGATCAAGCATTCCTTAAATGATCCGTCATTAAGTTGTCGGTTTCGAAGTGGCCACGGCCGCCAGCTCTTCCCACAAAAACGCGCTGGCCCGAATACCGCGATGGAAATCGGCGATGGAGAATTTCTCGTTTGGACTGTGCGTGTTGTCGTCATCCTGTCCCCATCCCAATAACAAGGTATCCAAACCCAACTGATCTTTGAACGCGCCCACAATCGGAATCGAGCCGCCGCAACGAATGAACACCGGGCGTTTTTCGAATCCGCGCTCAACGGCTCGGGCAGCCGCATCCATAAATGAACTTTCCAGGGGAACGACGATGCCCGGCGCAGCATGCACCTGCGTCAGTTCCATTTCAATTCCCGCGGGACACAACTCGCGGAGTTTTTCTTCCAGCGCCGATTTGATTTGGGCGGGATCTTGATCGGGAACCAGGCGAAAACTGAATTTGGCGCCGGCACGCGCCGGCAGGACGGTTTTGGCGCCTTCGCCCTGATAACCGCTCCACAATCCGTTGATGTCGAACGTGGGTCGCGCCCAGCGCCGTTCGAGCGTGGTGTAGCCGACTTCACCGGTCAGCCCGCTGACCTGCAACTGGCGTTTGAAATCTTCGTCGTCGAATTCCAAATCCGCAAACTCTTGGCGTTCGCGTTCCGTCATATCGATCACGTCGTCATAAAATCCGCCGACTTGTATGCGACCGTCCTGGTCAATCAGTGCGCTCAACATGTGACACAAAGCATTGGCCGGATTGGTGACCGCCCCGCCGAACGTACCACTGTGCAAATCTTGTTTCGGGCCCTGGAGTCGCAGTTCGAAATAGGCGATGCCCTTCAGACCGTACGTTATTGCTGGCTGCCCCGGTGCATACTGGCTGGCGTCACTGATCACGCAAATATCGGCGCTCAGTCGTTCCTGAACGCTGGGGCCGTCCCCGTTAAATTTGCCGGCCAGAAATTTGTACAGTGCGTGACTGCCCGATTCCTCTTCACCTTCGACCAACATTTTGATCTGCAAAGGCAGCTGGCCCTCAGTCTTCATCCACGCTTCACAACTGCAAACGTGGGTGAGGAATTGACCTTTGTCATCCGTGGCGCCTCGCGCGAACACCTTGCCGTCACGCACTTCCGGTTCAAAGGGCGGCGTGATCCACTCGTTCAATGGATCGGGGGGTTGTACATCGTAATGGCCGTAAACCAGCACGGTCGGTGCGCCGGCGACGGCGGGAGATTCGGCGTAAACGATTGGATGACCATCGGTTTCAATCAACTCGACCGCAAATCCGGTGCGTGCCAGACGGTCGACCAGCCACTGGGCAGCTGCTTTGACGTCATTGGCGTATGCGCTGTCGGTGCTGATGCTGGGCATCCGCAACCACTGGCACAGATCGTCGACAAAACGCTGAGCATTATCGTCGAGATAGCTTTCGATTTGAGACGTCACCTGCGACATGTTTCGGCTCCGGGGTTGCTTTTTTGGACAGACGTGAAAATAGTGGGATTCGGTAATTTCGCCAGCAGATTTTCGGCCAATTGAAGCGACAACCCGGTTGAAAACCACGAAGTTATTCGCTGGCCGAATCAAGATCGTGATCGTAGAATGTGATCCAGTTACAATATAGCGTGATCACGTCGACGTGGGTATTGACCGCGGTACGGGATCGGATCGGTCTGATGGCGAACGATTCGTTAGGGTGATAGTCAGATATCAATTGGAAACATCACGACCGTAACGTGCCCACGATTTCACGCCCGTCAAAAAGGATGGTTTGAAGGTAAAATCCATGTCCGAGCAAGGATCTTCGGCAGTCGTTGAGCCAATCGTCAAAGAAGAAGTTCAGCAGGATCGCAAGGCCAAGCGGCAGCCGCGATTCCATGTCATTTTGTGGGACGATGATGACCATTCCTATGACTACGTCATCTTAATGATGCGCCAATTGTTTGGGCACAGCCTGGAACAGGGTTTCAAAATTGCCCAAGTCGTCGACACGGCGGGGCGAGCCGTTTGCCTCACCACCACGAAGGAACACGCGGAGCTGAAGCGCGATCAAATCCACGCTTATGGCAAAGATCATTTGATCAATCGCTGCCAAGGCTCGATGTCTGCGACGATTGAGCCGGAAGAATCCGAGTGAGTGCCGCCCTCAAAACGTATACGCTGGGCTGTAAAGTCAATCAGTACGAAACGCAGTTCGTGCGCGAAGCCCTGGTGAGCATCGGCTATCGCGACGCTCTGGCCCAACAGCCTGCCGACCTGTGCATTGTCAACACCTGCACCGTGACGGCCGAAGGCGACTCGAAAAGTCGGCAGGTGATTCGTCGCATGCACCGCGCCAACCCGCACGCGCGAATCGTGGTCATGGGTTGTTACGCCACGCGGGCCCGGGATGAGATCGCCAGTTTGCCGGGCGTGGCGGAGATCATCACCGACAAACGCGAACTGCCTGATTGGCTTGCCCGATTTGGCGTGGTGGACATACCGCGCGGCATTTCAGGGCTGGAGCATCGCCATCGCGCCTACGTGAAAGTTCAAGACGGATGTCTGTTGCGGTGCAGCTATTGCATTATTCCCCAAGTGCGGCCCGAAATGTACAGCCGCCCAATGGGCGAAGTGCTGGACGAAGTGCGGCGATTGATCGATCGCGGTTACCGCGAAGTCGTTTTGACCGGCATCCATCTCGGCCACTACGGTGTGGATTTTAATCGAGGCCAACCCAAACAGAATTGGGTTCGACTGTCCCGACTGGTCCACGAGTTGGTTCAGCTGCCGGGCGATTTTCGAGTTCGTTTGTCCAGCATCGAAGCCACCGAAGTCACGCGCGAATTGATCGAAGTGATGGCCGAATATCCACAAAAAGTTTGTCCACACTTGCATGTTTGTTTGCAAAGCGGTAGCGACTCCGTATTGCGGCGGATGCGGCGTCGCTGGAGTGCCCGGCAAATCGTCGACCGTTGCGGCTGGGTGCAGGAGCACCTCGATCGGCCAGCGCTGACAACGGACGTGATCGTGGGTTTTCCCGGTGAAACAGACGCGGAATTCGCGGCGACGCTCGATGTCTGCCGGCAAATCGGCTTCTCCAAAATTCACATGTTCCCGTTTAGCCCTCGCCGCGGAACAGCCGCCGCCGACATGAACGACCAAATTCCCAAACACGTCAAATCCGCCCGCGGGCGGGAGCTTGCTGTCGTGGAATGCGAGTTGCGCGATCGCTATGCGACGTCACTGATCGGAGCGAATCTGATCGTTTTGGTGGAGACAAATCACGCTGAAAAAGATTGCTTTGCCGGAACCGCCTGTCGTTATCTGCCCACCCACATCAAGGGCTGCAATACTCGTCCGGTCGCGACGGGCGACCTGGCCGCAGTCACGGTCGATGAGTTGGAATCGGGAAACCTGAAAGGCCGAATCTCCGCCGTATCACCAGTTCATTAGCCAGTTACACCCACATGTCGGATCACCCATTAGACTCGGAATCGGAGTCGCGTGAAATTCCGATGACGCCGGAAGAGCCGCCCCGACCGATCAGCCTACATGACTTGGCCAAACTCGGTTGTCGCATTCTTGCTCTGTTTTTTGTCGTTCAAGTCGTGCTTCAAGGCTTGCGAACCGTAATGACATTGCTCGCGTATGTCGACATCTCGGGCGATGTGGAGTGGTCCATTTTATTTGTGACATTCTTTCCAATCACTTACGGAATATTGGCTTGGCTGTTGTGGGTAAAAGCAGACTGGCTGGCCAGTCGAATGGTGTCCCCGCAGCCCACTTTGCCGGCGAGCCCGTCGTTACGTTTCCAAGAATTGTTATCCGTCGCAATCGCGGGCGGCGGCATCTATCTGGTCATCATAAGTTTTCGCGGGCTGGTCGATCTTTTTGCCATCCTGCCATTTTCCAACATCAGTCTTGACGACTTTTTCAAGGATGAAAACATAATGGGCCAATGTTTGACAAATATTGTGTCAATGCTGATTGGACTGTACCTGACATTGGGTTCCGCAGGCTTGTCGAGATTTGTTGCCCGCGTTCGAAACGTCGACGAGCCATAAACACGCAAGATCTCAATATTTTTTGATGAGATGGTCACTTATGGTTCGAATCATCGAGTCCCCGACCCGCATTGAATCAGCCGGCAACCTGCCCAAACAAATCGAAGAATTCGTCGGCCGCGTAAACTCCAGCGACCAGCAAGTCAGCATTGCCCGCATGAAATCACCCGAAGGCTGGCAGGAACCGGGGCAACGGCCTGATTTCCACGAGTACACCGTCGTCTTGCGCGGGACGTTAACCGTAGAAACCGAAGCGGGAACCCTGGTGGTTAGCGCCGGACAGGCGATTGTTGCTGAACCTGGACAATGGGTCCGCTACAGCACGCCGCATGCCGGAGGCGCCGAGTATATCGCTGTGTGCTTGCCGGCATTTTCGCCGGCGACCGTTAATCGAGACGAATCAGTCGATCCTTAAAGATTGATCATTCACAAGTGATGGCGCTGCGTATCCAGTCAAACGAATGCAGTTCACGCTTTTGTGGCAATGAACAATTCGCCGCGGCCGCCGCACAACATGTCGCCATGAAACAGCTCGCAATCTTCATGTTGCATCGGCGAGGGAAATCCTAGCTGGCACAAGTAGCGATCAATTATTCGGACAATCGTTGGCTGACCGCTGCCGGCAGCGGCAAATCCCCTTGGGGTCTCGGAGGGTCGCTTTCCCAACCAGATCGTGCCGCGGATCATTTCCAGGCCCAGGTTCTTTTTGGTTCGGCCACCCACCACGATGGTTCCGGCGCGCATTTGGTAGCCACAACAGTTTCCCACGTCGCCCAAGACGGCCAGCATACCGCGTCGTATCGTGTGCCCGGTTGAGTTGCCAGCATTGCCCCGGACCAGAATCGCACCTCCGTTCTGCCCGTGAGATTGACCTGAATACGCGCTTCCCACACAGTCGCCGGCGTCGCCCTCGATCTGAATTAGACCACTCGCCAGTTCCGCCCCCAGGTAGTCGCCCACGTCGCCCTTGATTTGCAGCGTTCCTCCGGACATCTGGCTGCCTGCATGATGACCAGCGTTGCCTTCGACTTGGATCCAGCCCGACCGCATGGCGTGCCCAATGCCATTGACCCGCCCCAGGTCCCCTTGCCATAGGTGATGATCCGATCCAGGTTGGCCGGTGACGCGAAACCAGTCGGCCAGGCGGCACGCTCGGTTGCCAACGACGACTGGCGACATTTCAATTTCACGAATCGACTGGCCAGCGGTTTTGTCCGGGACGACGCCAAACACGTCAATCCAAGTTCCCGGATCGGAAGTCAATTCAAATTGAATAGTCACCGGGAGAGTCTCGTTCGCAATAAAGCCGCGTGTGATAAGATTCGCATCATCCGAATTTCTGGCGACGCATCGACGCAATATCGACGCAATGTAGATGATTGATATAGATGATCGATACTAACGATTCAGCGAACACTGGCAAACCGGCGATTATCCTGTGTGGCGGCCGTTCCAGCCGCATGGGGCGGGACAAAGCCAGTTTGATGCTGGGATCGCAGACGGTATTGCGACACGTGGAGTTGCGATTTCGGGAGTTTGCTGGACGACGCGTGATCGTGGCAGGGTACCGTCACAAGTTACCCGGCACGCTGGACGACTCCGTCGTGGTGCACGACGAACGCGCCGGTTTGGGGCCGCTGGAGGGGCTGCGCGTGGGATTGACGTACTGCCTGGAAAACCTGCCGGGGCCACTCGATTGCGTGTTCGTAGGGACTTGCGACGCGCCGCTGATTCTGCCAGCAGCTTACCGATTATTGCTGAATCGGCTGGGCGAGCACGAAGCGGTTGCGCCGTTCATTGGGGGAAAGCTGTACCCGTTGACGGCCGTTTATCGCATCGGCGCATTGGACACCATCGAACAAATGATGCGAAGAGGCGAGCTGAAAGCCCGCGATTTGTTTCAGCAGCTCAATGGCTGCAGAATTGACGAATCGGAGTGGCGTCGGGTCGATCCCGAACTCGCCACGCTTGAAAACATCAACACCATGGAGGATTACCGCCGGTTGACGGATCGCCAGCCGTGACGCCCATCGCTGGTGGAACGGGGATTCGTTCGCCGAGGCAACGTCCGCCGGACCGCCCCACAAGGATTATGGGACCGCGGATCAGATGCCTTGCAAAACGTCAGTCAAATCAACTTTTTGAGCATCGGCCCACAGCGCTTCCAAACTGTAAAAGGCCCGCGTGTCGCCATCGAACAAATGGATCACGACGGTGCCGTAATCCAACACGATCCAGCGGCTCTCGTCGTAACCGTCAATGTTCATGCGGCGGTCGTTCAGATCTTCTTCCAGTTTGTGATCGATTTCTTCGCTCATCGCGTGCAATTGGCGGCGGCTGGTGCCGGTCGCGATGACAAAATAATCGAACAATGCCGTCTGGCGACTCATGTCCAGCACGACGATGTCCTGTCCACCATTCTCAGCTGCGGTACGGGCCGCCGCTAATGCCAACTGCAGGCTCCGCTCGGGATTGGTGCGCGACACGGCGGCGTACGGCGAAGGAGGTTTGCTCACAATCGAATGGTCGTTCCGGTAATCGTCTGTCGAGTGAAACTTCATTTTAGACTTGATAGACCATTTGCCTAGCACATGGTTCACCTCTTGAGTAAATGTTCCAGTGCCAGTTGGCGCTGGCGGGCGGTGTGACTCATACTTGAACCCATGGCCACCGAATCCCGACATTCACCATCTGACGCCTTGCCGGATTGTCCTCCGCCCACGTATGACGACGTGCAGCAAGCGGGCCGCCGCATTCAGCCATATGCGCATCGCACGCCGGTTGTCACCTGCCAGTCCATCGACCGCATGGGCCAGCGTGAATTTTTTTTCAAGTGCGAGAATCTACAAAAAGTTGGCGCATTCAAATTTCGCGGGGCGATGAATGCCGTGCTTCAACTGCCAGAATCGAAGCTCAAGCACGGGGTGGTCACGCATAGCTCGGGCAATCATGCACAGGCCCTCGCGCTGGCGGCTCGACTCCGCGGCGCGCCGGCATATATCGTGATGCCCACGACATCGAACCCTAAAAAACGCGCGGCGGTGATTGAATACGGTGCCGAGGTGATCGACTGTGCGGCGACGCTTGAAGCACGAGAAACGACGGCGGCCGAACTGCAGTCGCGCACCGGCGCGACGATGGTTCACCCTTATGATCATCCGCACATCATTGCCGGGCAGGGTACTGCCGCGGCCGAGTTGATGGAGCAGGCGCCCGACCTTGATTTGGTCATCGCACCCGTGGGTGGCGGCGGTTTGATTTCCGGTACTTCACTGGTCGCCGCCCAATACGGAGTGCCGGTGTGGGCTGCCGAGCCGGCTGGCGCAGACGACGCCGCGCGCAGCAAAGCCGCTGGAAGACTCATCCCGCAAACTAATCCCCAGACGATTGCCGACGGATTGCTGACCAGTTTGGGTCAATGGACCTGGCCGTTTGTGCGCGACGTCGTGCAGCGGGTCGTGACCGTCGACGATGGGCGGATCATTGAGGCTATGCGATTGTTTTTCGAAAGGTCGAAATATCTGATCGAACCGAGTTCCGCGGTCGCCGTGGCGGTGGCACTGTCGGCGGAACTAGCAGATTGTTCCCAGTTTCAACGGGTGGGGGTGATCCTTAGCGGCGGCAATGTCGATCTGGACCGGTTGCCGTGGGCCTAGCATGCGGTGGTTGTAAATGACCGTTGCCGGAGCGCAGCACGTCGTTCATCGACGGTCTCTGTGGGCTTGGATCGCCGTGCGGTTTGAACCCCGTTCGATTGACGCCATAGCGCCGTCAGGGATTTAGCGCGTACAAGATTACGTTAACGCCGATCCGCGCTGCATCGTCTTTGTCATATCCGTCGCATTGTGCGGCAGTGGCGTTTTCCATGGCGCAACTCAAATCATGAGGCGAGAAAACGACGGCCAGGCGGTCGTCGATGAAAATGCCTTCCAACAACGGTGGTGTACGAAACCGCCTGACGCCACCCGGCACGTTGGCGGTTTGGTGCATGGCTACGGAATCGAGCGGATAGCCGCCGTGTTTCATGCTCCAGATGGAATGGTCAGCTGGAATTCGCTGCAGGGTCGTATCCGGAAACACTTTGGCGATTTCTTGGCGAAACGCTTCGACGAAGCCGCCGGAGGAACAAATCGAATCCGCAAACAACAGACCACCGTTTTCCAAATAACGGCGCAAGGCGTCACGCTCGTCCTCGTTCCATGAAAACCGGGTCCGACCGTGCATAAACACCATCGGGTAATTAGCCAGCTGGTCCAATTCGGCAGCGATCATTCGGCGTTCGACTTTGAATCGTTGTTTCAATTCGAAACGCGCCTGTCGAATCACGTTTTGCCACGCGTTGGGCGCATCATCAGCTCCGCCGCCATGCGAAAGTTTGGGAATGGTTAGCGCCCGTTCGCCCGCCCCATCATCGACCGCATCAGAGACGCTGATCCGATCGAGTTTGTCTTTGACCTCGCGACCGGTGGCGTAGGAAACGACATTGATGCCAAGTTTGGTGACATAGTCGACATCGCGGCGGGGAATCAGTGTTAGCTGTGACAGGTACGAGGGCCGGTTCATGCGCCAGAAGCCTGACAGGTTGGTGGGGCAGTAGATGACGGTGGTACGACAGCTGGACTGCAGCCCATACAGGGGCCGGTCGGGGTTGGGCGTCAATTCGTACAGCGATTTGAAAACGGGATGGGCCGGGTCCAACAGCTGCAGCTGGCTGTTGGGAAACAACTCGCTCATCAGATGGCGAAAATCCTGATCAAAGCCCACGTTTTCTCCGCAGCCGTCTCCCTGGCAAGCTTCGGCAAACACGAACCCGCCCATTTCGATATAGTCGCGCAATCGTTGTTTTTGCTGGTCGCTCAGACGCAGTGAGTCGCGACCGCTGAAAAACAGCACTTCCGCCTCGCGCAGATCGTCAGTCGAGGCGGCTCGCCCCTCGATCGTCTGCCAATTCAATTGCGCGCCCCAATCGCGTTCGATGGCTCGCGTCAGATAATGGACGCCGGTGCGATGCCGGTCCCAGTCGTTATCGATCGAGTGTTTGTACTTGCCGATCACCACCGGGCGTTTGCCTTTGGACAAAAACAGCAATGCAAACGCTGTCGCCACGTTCGGATCACTCTCGCCGTGACCGGTACCCGTCCAACTGCCGCCCGCCGATTGGGTGGACACCAGCACCTCCGCGCCGGCCCGATACCAGTCGTGTTGCCCGAAAAACCGGATGCCGGCCAGCCGTCCGGCGCGCTCCATGCCGTATAGATAATAGTAACGGTTGCGCAAAAACTGGCTGTATCCGTCGGTCGGATTCAACTTGATCTTGAACTGTTGCGACATCCAGTCGATGGCGCCGTCCACCAGGTCCAATTGCTCATTTTCCTGGCAGCAGACCACACGATCTTTGTCCGGCAGCGGGCGATTCAAGTTTTCATCGATGATAATTAATGACGAAATGGCGGCGCAAGTCATGCTTCCCGTTCCCGTGCGATTGGAATCCGTCTTGCGATAGAAAAATCCGCCGAAGTTATTCCGCATGCCTTCCCAGTAGAACCGGGCGTTGTCCCAGACCGACTGATCGGCCGTGACGCCGATCCGGCCGGCCTCGTGTAATGCCAACAGGGCGAACTGCGAATTGGAACCATCGGGATTGCCGCGGGAACGATAATACGACCAGCCTCCTCGATGCGGACCCGATTTCAGCTGAGCTTCATCGAGGTAGTCAACACATTCGCGAATTCGCGCCCGCAGGGTATCGGGGCCGACCTGGCAATACACCATCGTCATTAACGAAACGGTGTACACGCTGACTTTTCGATTGCGTTGCAAATCGAGACTGTCGAGATATCGCAGGCTCCGCTGAATCGCCAAGTGCGAATGCTCCACCCCGCAATTGAGCAGGGCCAACGTGCACAGCGCCGTTATTCCTCCCGGGTGATCGGCATTGACGCTCCAACGACCTCCGGTGTACTGACCGTCCAGCAAAAACCGCACACCCTGATCGATTTTGCGTTTCACTGTGTCGGCGTTCAATTCAACCGCTTGTTGCGCGAAGACACCAGATGAAGATAAATCCGGCGGCACAATCGACTCACCGATTACAAAACAACCGGTGAGGGCGAGGATCAATGTACAACGTCGCATGGGTCGCGCCTTATGAAACCTATAATTGATCAGTCGTCCAATCGTATCCGTGTGCTTGAAACGCGACTATGGCAATCGCGGCAACATTGCTGATTTATGGTGTGGACAATAAAATTCAGTTTCCGTTCAATCGATCGATCCTCGCGTGGGTCTTGCGGCCATTTTTCACTGTCATGGACGGCGCGCGACGGTTTACAGTCATTTTAGACGGTTTTCGAGGATAGAGTGTCA
Source organism: Pirellulaceae bacterium (assembly GCA_041599835.1). Lineage (GTDB taxonomy): Bacteria > Planctomycetota > Planctomycetia > Pirellulales > Pirellulaceae > CAJQPP01. Next base: position 2,415 of record JBFILF010000094.1, on the reverse strand, counting down.
ACCAAACAACGAAGTCTCGGCGATGTACTGCAGGAGTTCTGTCAACACGGCAAACTGATGCGGGAAGAATTGGGAAAAATCATCGTCGGTCAACACGACGTGATTGAACAAGTTTTCGCGGCCATCTTCACGCGGGGCCATTGCCTGTTGGAAGGTGTGCCCGGTCTGGCCAAGACGTTGATGGTGAGCACGATCGCCGATATTTTGGATGTCAGCTTCAAGCGAATCCAGTTCACGCCCGACCTGATGCCGTCCGATATCACTGGCACGATGTTGCTGGACGAAGACGAACATGGACGGCGCGAATTTCGATTTGTCGAAGGCCCGGTGTTTACCAACATCCTGCTGGCCGACGAAATCAACCGCACGCCGCCCAAAACGCAGGCCGCACTATTGCAAGCCATGCAGGAACGACAAGTCTCGGTGGGCCGCACGACATACGATTTGCCCCAGCCGTTTTTTACGATCGCCACGCAAAACCCGATCGAGCAGGAAGGCACCTATCCCTTGCCGGAAGCTCAATTGGACCGGTTTATGTTCAATATCAAAGTCGGCTATCCCTCTGCAGAAGAGGAACAACAAATACTGGCCACCACCAGCCGCAACGAAGAACAAACCGTCAACAAGGTGCTCTCCGGCAAGGCGATCGTCAATTTGCAGAAGCTGGTCGGCAGTGTGGCCGTCACGCCGTACGTGATCAGCTATGTGGCCTCGTTAGTGCGGGCCACCCGACCCGGTGATGAAACGGCGCCGGAGTTCGTGCGGCAATGGGTGGATTGGGGCGCGGGCCCGCGGGCCGGGCAGTTTCTGATTGCCGGCGCCAAGGCGATTGCGGCGATGGACGGTCGTTTTTCCATCAGTCTCGATGATGTGCGTAAGATTACCATACCGGTGCTGCGACACCGCGTGAGCACCAATTTTCAGGCCCAGGCCGAGGGCATGACGACCGAAGACGTGATCAATCGACTGGTCCAGGAAATCCCCGAACCCGAGGTTTCCAAGTTCGAATGACCGCCAAGCCGGCGTAACGCGATCGGAATGAGCTTCGCCGCCGCCAATTTTCCAGGGGACCGCGGCCACACCACGACGAACCGATGTCTGTCGAAAAATACTTGAAACCAGAAGTCATCAACCAAATCAAGCGGCTGGATTTGCGCGCGCAGTTTGTCGTCAAAGGCTTTCTGCAAGGTTTGCACGCCAGTCCGTATCACGGCTTCAGTGTGGAGTTCAGCGAACACCGCAAGTACACGCCCGGCGACGATCCGAAAGACATTGATTGGCTGGTCTACGCCAAAACCGACAAGTACTACGTCAAGAAATTTGAGGCCGAAACCAACATGAACGGCATGTTGGTGATCGATAGCAGCCAGTCGATGGGCTACACGTATCGACAGGAACTGAACAAATTCGATTATGCCGTGTGTCTGGCCGCCGCCCTGGCCTACCTGATGATTTCGCAGCAGGATCCGGTGGGGCTGATCACCTTCCAGGAGTCCATCACTAACAGCCTGCCTCCCAAATCCAAACGATCGCACCTGGGCAACGTATTGTCGCTGCTGGCGAGGTTGGAGCCCAAAGGCAAGACCGACTTGGCGCGTTGCCTGCATCAATTGGCGGCGATGCTAAAACATCGCACGCTGGTGATGGTGTTCTCCGATTTGCTGGATGATATCGAGCCTGTTTTCGAGTCGCTGTTTCGATTACGCCACGGCGGTCACGATATCATTCTGTTTCACATCCTTGATGAAGCCGAAGTCAACTTTCCGTTCACGGGCCTCTGTGAACTGGAGGACCCGGAAACGCAACAAAAGCTGAAAGTCGACACAAACGCTTATCGCCGCGAATACCAGGAACAGGTCGAATCATTCCGGGCGGATCTGGCAGAGCGCTGCTCCAACAGCTCTATCGATTACGTTCCGGTCGATACCAGCATGCAGTTCGATAAGGCGTTGATCGAATACCTGCACAATCGGCAGACGAGGTTTTAATCGCATGTCTTTGGCTCACGGGCTGATATTGGGGTTGGGCAGTCTGCTGGTGGGTATTCCCATCCTGTTGCACTTGTTGATGCAGCCCAAACCGAAACATTTTGCCTTTCCGGCGCTGCGATTTGTTCGCCAGATGCACCGCACGAATCAGCGCAGTTTGCAATTGCGGCACTGGCTTCTGTTGGCGCTTCGCTGCCTGTTGATCCTCGCCCTGGTGGCTGCCTTTGCGCGGCCCAGCACCTCATCAGCCGCCTTCGGCGATTGGCTCAGTGTGGGGGGTGGCGGATTGCTCAGCCTGCTGACTGGGTTGTTGTTGTTGTATGCCTTGGTTTGGTCCAAGCCGGCCAATATTCCCTTGGCGATGGTGGTCGGTGCCGTTTTTGCATTGACCATCAGTTACACCGGGTACATGGTCGTTGCTGCCTTC
>JBFILF010000093.1:0-14148 GCA_041599835.1 Pirellulaceae bacterium | reverse complement strand
GCCATTTTGCGGCTGGCCAACCAGTCACGATCGTTTAACCTGGCGGTGTCGCTGCACGCACCGGACGACGCGTTGCGAAACGAACTGGTACCGGTTAATCGAAACATTGGGATTCGGGCCATCCTCGACGCCGCCGATCGATACTTTGACGTGTCGGGGCGCCGACTGACGTTTGAATACGTGTTACTGGCCGGTGTTAACGATTCACCGAAACACGCGCGCCAGTTAGCGCAACTGCTGCGCGGCCGTTGTTTGTTACTCAACGTGATTCCGTACAATCCGGTGGCGGGATTGCCCTATCACACGCCGTCGGCCACCGCCATCCACCGGTTTCGTGCCGAACTCGAGCGTGGTGGTATACCGATCAGATTTCGCCAACGAAAAGGCAATCGCATCAATGCGGCTTGCGGTCAATTGAGACGAATTGTCCAGAGTCCACCAGCGAACCGTATTCAGGCGGGCCCGTCGGCCTAAACTTGCGCGAGCCAGGGCCATCGCACTCGCATCTGGCAGGTGGTTCAGTTATCGAAGAACTTTTGGCAAATCGCGGCGTTCATTATTAAAAGAGGCTGAACCCAACTGCGGTTCACATGACCGCCCATTGCCCGGCTGGTACGATAGATTGGAACGAGACAAAAAACCGGGAGCAAGTGTGTCGCAGAGCGATTCAGCCGTCCTCAAAACTCAAAATTACCGACTGCACGATCCCGACGTGCGGTTGATGTTGCAGGTGCGTGACGGCAATGCAGCGGCCTTTGAGCAATTGATGAATCGGTACCAAACCCGGCTGGTATCGATCATGGAACACTTGGTGCCGGGAGCCGGCCAGGGCGAGGATTTGGCACAAGAAGTGTTTATGCGAGTCTATCGAGCTCGAGAATCGTACCAACCGACCGCCAAGTTTTCGACCTGGTTGTTTACCATTGCCAACAACGTGGCCAGCAATGCTATCCGCAAGTTGTCGCGTCGCAAAGAAGTGCATTTGCAATCATCGCCCAGCGGTTCGTCGTTGGCGCGGCCCTTGGACAACATTGCCAAAGCCGCCAGCGGTCTGATGCCAACGCGACAACTCGACCGCGCAGAAATCTCTGAAATTGTCGCCTTGGCGATTCAGTCGCTCAACGAGCGCCAACGAATGGCCTTGCTGTTGTCCAAATACGAACACATGAGCTACGAAGACATCAGCAAAACGATGGGCCTATCCACTCAAGCCGTCAAGTCATTGCTTTCCCGGGCGCGTTGCAATTTGCGCGACGTGTTGCAACCTTACATTCAACGCGGCATCAAGCCGACGCAAAACCAATCAAGCAAGCCGAGTGACAGCGAGGATTAACACTCTTCCAAACCACCAGGCCAGACAAATGCACGATCCACAACAACCAAATCCACAAGACGCCGCCAGTCAATCGCCAACCGAGCGCTCGGAAAATCCGGATGCGGAAGAGCAAGTACTGGTCGCTTACCTGGATGGCGAACTGGACACCGAGGCGGCCACACAGCTGGAATCGCGGCTGTCACGCGACGCCGAGCTGCGCGGGCGGCTGCGCGAATTGCAGCAGACATGGGACATGCTGGACGCATTACCGCAAACGCAACCCAATGAGTCGTTCGTCGAAAGCACGATTGAAATGATGGTCACTTCGGCCCAGACGGTTCGGCCCAGATGGCACCGCTGGCCGATCCGCATCGCCTTGGGTGCTTGCGCTTTCGGAATAACGGCGTTGGTCGCCTTCCAAACCGTGCGGCAGATTCAAAGCCAGCCGTACCGTGAATTTGTCCGCGACATGGACTTTATTGAAAACGTCGATACCTACGTCGCCGTCCGGGACATCGAGTTTCTGGAACAGCTGTACGAGGCCGCGATATTCACCGAGGATCTGGCGGAACCGCCCTGATCAAATCATGCCTGATGGCAGGAAACATAACCCGCAACTGAATTCACCGCACCATGAATATTTCAAATTTGAGCGTCGGCCGTCATTCCATCGTCATCCTGGCATTGGTGCTGGTCGTAACGATGGCGATCACGACGTATGCCATTGCGCAAAGTTCCAACCTTGCTAACTCGTCGACCTACCAGCGGAATCAGCAACGATTGGAATCACTGTCAGAATTGGAGCTCATGGAGTTGCAACTGAAGAAAAGCCGGTTCGACAGCATGCCGGACTATCGGCAGGAGCAACTGCGCCAACTGCACCAGGAGGTCATGAATCACCCTAACCGCGATGAATTGATGAAATTGATGGGCCGCTATGCCGAATGGCTCAAGTCGTTGACGGAAGAACAGCGCGCGCAGCTGGGCAAATTGGAAACCAGCGAACGGATCGACCGTGTCCGGCAAATCCGATTGGAACAAGCCGAAGAATACTTTGGCGTGGTGGGCGACACCCAACTGCCGCAATCCGATGTGCCAATTCTATTCGAATGGCTCGAGTCATTTATGGAGCGCGATGAGTTTTCAGCCGCCATGCAACAGATGGCCCGCGATTCGAGGCTAAGCCTCGGCCGCCGTAGCGGTCGCACCGTTTCACCGTGGCTGGCTTACGTGATTCTGGCCAGAACCAACGCCGATCGGTCTGCCGAAATTGTGACCGCCGACGACGTGGAGGATCTGAAATTGAAACTGTCACAACAAGCGGGCGAGATCGTGGACAGTCAAGCCAGTGAACGAGAAAAACGGAAGCTGGTCGCCAAGTGGATCGAAATGGCGCTGCAAGCCCGCTTTAACCCGCAAGTCTCCAATCGCGAGCTGATGGAATTCTACGGCAACGAAATGACAGCGGACCAGCGTGATCGCGTCGACGAGATGACCCCGGATCGACGGCTGCGAGAAATCAAACGCTATTACATTATTAACCGCCTTAATCGCTGACCTGAATTGGCGATCGCCAGCATCCGCCAACTGCCCCGCCACCGACTGATGTCTTGCAGCGATTGTGCGGGAAAATCCCCCAGTTTCCGCCGGTTGGTGAGACCGCCCTGCGGCAAACGGAACCCTGGGCCGCCCGGTTTCGTCTATAATTCAGCTGGAATCAATCGGAACATCCCATAAACGCTCTCTACCGCCAAACGGCTCATGTCGCAAAGCTCCGTGGCCGATCCGTCGACTCAACTGGATCGGTACATTTCACAACAGATGCAAAAAACAGGCGCCCAAGTGCGGCTGTTCGATCTGTTTACGGCCTGTTTGACCGCGGTTTCCGGCTTGTTCGCCGCGTTGTTCCTGCTGGCCATCATCGACGCCTGGGTGTTCGAGTTGGGGACCGTTGGCCGATGGCTGAGCTTTATCGCCGTGATCGGCGGCACCAGTTACTACGTGGCCAGGCACATCCTGCCCTTGTTGCTGAGGCGAATTAACCCGGTGTACTCGGCGAAAGTCGTCGAGCAGAGCCAACCATCGCTCAAAAACAACTTGATCAATTACGTTTTGCTCCGCAAACAAAGGGAACGGGTCCCTCGTCCCATTATCGAAGCGGTCGGCCACCGTGCGGCGCATGGAATTTCTGGAATACCGGTCGAGAACACCGTGGATAAATCCCAGACGATCCATATGGCCATCGTGCTGACGGTCCTGGTCGTCGTGTTTGGCGCGTACAAGATCGTGTCGCCCAAGGATCCATTCCGTTCATTTGCCCGCGTGTTGGCGCCAGGCTACAAAATGTCCCGACCGTCACGCGTGTTGATTTCCAATGTGCAGCCGGGAGACACCAACGTTTATTTTGGCCAATCATTAGAGGTCTCCGCTCAAATCAGCGGCCAGGTGATGGACCGACAAGTAAAGTTGGTGTACTCGACAGACGACGGGCAGATCGTCGATGGCGAAATCCCGATGGAGCGGACGAATTCGACCGGAGTCTTTGCAGCTGAACTGAAGACCAGCTCCACCGGAATCGAGCAGGGTCTCACCTATCGTCTGGTCGCCGGGGACGGTCGCACCGACGATTATCGGGTCACGTTGAAATCCGCGCCCACCTTGACCGTTGACTCCATCCATTATCAGCCGCCGGCATACACTGGCTTGGACCCACACGAATCCGCCAACCCCGATATCGAAGCCATCGAGGGGACGCGTATCACGATCGACGCCGAAGCCAATACGGACATAAAGACGGCGTATGTTGAATTGTTGCAGCCCGATTCGGATCGCGCCGTCAGCACCGTGTCGATGAACGTCCAACCTCCAAACCGCGCCGTTGGCGAGTTCGTACTGCACTTGGACAGCATTCGCGAACGCCAAAAATATTCACATTATCAGTTGCGGTTTATCACCGGCGACGGCCAGCGTAACGAACCGAATGCCCGCTATTCGATCCGCATCATTCCCGACCTGGCACCGGAAGTCCAAATTCTGGAGCCGGTGGATTCGCGAATTTCTGTTCCCGCCAATTCCCGGGTGCGGTTCAAAGTGCGCGCCAGCGACCCGGACTTTGAAATCGACAAGATTCAAGCATTGGTTGAGCATCGTGGTTCGCCGCTACGGACTAGCGACCTGCCCTTGGGCACTCAAGATCGCGGTCAACAGTTGGAAGCCCCGTTCGACTTGTGGCCGAAAAAGTTAAACCTCGATGTCCAGGACGAGGTGCTGGTCCACTTTCGCGCTTTCGACAACCGCAAATCGGCCATTAGCGGCGCGCCGGACAGCAACGTGACATCCACCGAAAAAATTCTCGTGACCGTGATCGACCCCATTGCCGATCCGCCACAAGATTCCGCTGGCGACGAGGAGCAATCCGGTGACGGCCAAGGTGAAAACCAGACGGGCCAGGATGAATCGGGCCAGGATCAATCGGATCAGGATCGATCGGGTCAGAATCAATCGGAATCGGGGGGCCAAAACGAACAACAATCAGGCGATTCCGGCACTGGCCAAGATCCGGCAACGTCGGACCCGACCGGGAGTGAACAATCTGATCAAGCCGGCCAGTCCGATTCCAGCGACGAAAAATCCGGTGACGAAAAATCCGACGACGGACAAGCTGCGGATTCTCAAGGCGAGTCCAAAAGGGACAACTCGCGGCAATCCGATACAAACCAGCCGGACCAAAGTGACCAGTCGTCCAGCGAGGGTCAACCCACATCGGATCAAACCAGTCAATCATCCAATCAACAGCAAGATGAGTCCGCCAGCGGATCAAACGCCCAATCACGTCAGGCAGACGGGCAATCGTCCACCGGTGAAAGCAACCGCGACAAAACCGACAGCCGCGCCGCGCAATCGGGATCCCAGGCCAGCGACCAATCACAATCCAAAACAGGTCAAGCCAGCGACCAATCTTCGGCGTCCGGCGACCCCAGCTCCACCGACGCTTCGCAAAGCTCCACCCCTCGAGACAGCACGTCCCAACCTGACGTCGCCAGTGAGGCCGCCAATCAGCAACAGCAACCTGGTGTTGAAAGCGGCGAGGTATCTCCGCTGGACGAAAACGCCCACGACGGCGAAATATTTGAACGCATCATGAATTACCGGAATCGCCAGCAACGCGATCAACAAACCCAGCCAGACAGCCAGCCAGACAGCCAGTCAGCGCAAGATGCCACGACCGATCCACAAAGGAGTCCGCCAGACAGTTCACAAGCGGAAAGCGATTCGGATTCCCAACAGCCAGGCGAATCAACCGAAAATAATCAACAGCAAGCCCGACAATCCGATTCGCAAACCGACGCTCAACAAAACGCCCAATCGTCGTCGGCCAACGAAAAGTCCGACCCATCCAGTCAACAATCCGATTCGGCAGACCAATCCAAAATGGCGGACGCCGATGCGCAGCAGCCATCGACCGGCCAATCCGACAATCAGAAATCCGATAGGCAACCGTCCGCCGAGGCGTCCGGCGACGAAAAATCTCAATCTGGCGATGCGCAATCCGGTCAATCCGAGCGGCAACCCCCGGGCCAATCCCAGCCAAGTCAGCCGCAGCAGGGCAACCAGGATTCGTCACAGTCGTCGTCGGCAGATTCATCGAAGCAAAGCCAGACACAGAACGATCCGAGCCAGCAACCATCTCAGGGCGAGTCGTCGCAGTCGTCCGCACCAGGCGATTCGTCAAGCCAAGCAGACCAATCTTCGGGCCAACCTGGATCGGAATCGAGTTCATCAGGGCAACTTTCAGGCAATCAAGACCAAATGGAATCTGGCCAGTCGCAGCCGTCTGACTCTGCCGCCGCCCAATCGAAATCGGGGCAATCGGATTCTGCGCAATCCGGTCAGCAGCAAAGCGGTCAGCAGCAAAGCGGTCAGCAGCAAAGCGGTCAGCAGCAAAGCGGGGGTGATTCCGATGCTGAAGGCGAGTCGTCTGATCGTAGCGGCCAGCCGGATTCGTCCGGCGGCGATCCCGGCGATCAACGGATGGACGGCGATGCGACAAATCCGTCGCCGACCGGTTCACAGCAACCCAGCTCATCCGGCAGTGGACGCAACCCGCAGGATCCCAATCAAGCTGAATCGCAGGCCAGCCGCGACACCGATGGCGGGCAACCGGGTTCGGGCGCCTCTAATTCCAATCCGGCGCAGGGCGAAACGGCGGCGGCCGACGCCGACCGGCGGGGCCCGCCCACCCAGGCTGACAAAGCCAATTTGGAGTACGCCCGCAAAGCGACTGATCTGGTTCTGGACTACTTGTCTGATCAGCAGGTCAACCCGGATCCCAAGTTGCTGGACGAACTCAATTGGACAGAGGAAGACTTGCAGAAATTTTTGAAGCGTTGGCAGGCGCTCAAAAAACAACAGACGGTTAATGATCAAGAGCGCGAGCGACTGGACAACACGCTGCGGAGCCTGGGACTGGCCCAGCCTCAAGTGGACGTTCGCAGCAGTGACGCGGCCGCAGACCAGCTGTCGGGTTACAACGAGGACGCGCGTGTGATCAAGCCGCCTCCCGATTTGATCGAGAAATTTCGGGCATTCCAAAAACGCCGCAACCGAGCCCGGGACCGCTGATTCGAACCGCGGCTTGGGCCGCCGCGTAGCAATAGTACGGCTTCCTGCGCCAGTATCGCGCCGGGTAGATTGTCGGCTGCGTCACACCTTTCCTGCTGGTTTGCCGATCTGGCAATAGTCCGTGCGCAGTCCTTGAGAGATTAGACTAAACTCAAGTATCATTTGGGGTTTGCCCCCAGGCCGGACTCAGCGTGAATCTGACATTGCCCAGGCAACTTATTGGATATCGTCATTGCGTATGACCACCACAATAGAAACCCCCACAAGCCAACCATCGGCTCCTGAACGCTCGGCCAAAGCGTCTCCCATGATCGAAGCCGAGCATTTGTCCAAGTTCTACGGAATCTTCGCGGCCTGCCGGGACGTTTCCTTCAAGGTGAACCGCGGTGAAGTCGTCGCGTTCCTGGGGCCCAATGGAGCTGGCAAGAGTACGACCATGAAAATGCTGACCGGTTACCTGTCCGCCTCCGAAGGGGTGGCACGTATCGCCGGACACGACATGGCATTGGACCGCTTGGAGGGTTCGAAGCATTTGGGTTACTTGCCGGAAACGGGGCCACTCTATCCGGATATGACGCCTTTCAGTTTGCTGGATTTTTTTGCGGAAGCCCGCGGCATGGGCAAACGCAAAAAACAGGATCGCATTGCAGCGGTCGTCGAGCTGTGCAGCCTGGACAGCGTGATTTATAAACCGATCAGCAAGTTGTCCAAGGGGTTTCGCCAGCGCGTGGGCATGGCACAGGCGCTCATCCACGAACCGGAAGTCTTGATACTGGATGAACCGACTAGCGGACTGGACCCCAACCAGATCCGCGGCGTCCGGGCCACGATGCGGCGGCTGGGACAGGAAAAGACCATCTTGTTGTCCACGCATATCTTGCAGGAAGTCGAAGCGATGGCCAGCCGCGTAATTTTGATCAATGAAGGGCGACTGGTGTATGACGGCCCGATCTCCGAGCTCGATCCGAAAGGCCAGGGAATCGACAACGTGTTTGCTGAATTAACGGGTCATCTGGAACCCGGATCGGACGGCCACCCGGACAATGAACCGGCCAGCCAGCCTGACGCAACGTCCGCAGCTGGAGATGATTCGTGATGAACGCGCGGCGGCATTGCGGCGATTTGCCCACAAGACCATTCAACTAAATCGATTCATGGATACTACGCAGCCACTACCGGTTTTGGAATTTGCCAACATGGTTGGCATCGACATTCTGTTCATCGCCGCGCTAACGCTGATTATGTTGCCGTTGGGAATCTGGCGGCAAGCGGCGTTTGCGGTCATGAAGCGGAATTTCGTCGGCTATTTCAGCAACCCCACCGGTTATGTGTTTCTATGCCTGTTTGTGTTATTGACGTCATTCGCGGCATTCTGGCCACATGAATTTTTTACGACCAACCTCGCCAACTTCGACCAGCTCAACCGCTTCTTGCCCTACATCATGCTGATCTTCATCCCGGCGATCACGATGAGCATCTGGTCTGAGGAACGGCGACAGGGTACCGATGAACTGCTGTTGACATTGCCGGCGCAGGATTTTGACATCGTCATCGGCAAATATTTTGCTGCCGTCATGGTGTTCACCGTTTCGTTGTTGTTTTCGCAGCTGTCGAATTACGCGGTGTTGATCGCCATGACCGGCGGCGATTTGGACAGCGGACTGTTGTTTGCCACGTATCTGGGTTACTGGTTCGTGGGAATTGCCATGCTGGCGATCGGCATGGTGGCGTCGTTTCTGACAAACAACCTTACCGTCGGTTTCATTTTCGGTGTCGTGTTTAACGCGCCGCTGGCGTTTTTCTCCAACGCCGACGTGATTGTCTCCCGCAGCGAAACAGTCAGCTTGATGTACGAATGGTCGCTGTTGCAGCGATTCGATCCGTTTGGCCGCGGCCTGATCAGTTTGCCGTCGGTGTTTTACTTTTTGGGGATCGTGGTGTTCGGCATCTATCTCAGTCTGGTGTTGATTGGGCGGCGGCATTGGCTGGGCGGTCGCGATGGCACGTCGCTGCTCGGGCATTTCGTGCTGCGGACCGTATTCCTGTCGATCACCGTGGTGGCGGTGGTGATCATCGTCCAACACAGCCCGCTGAATCGTTATCGAGTAGATGTATCACGGGCCAAGATCAGCACCTTATCACCCCAAACCCGGCAGCTGTTGGGGACGCTCGAAAGCCAAACCGATGGTGACAACAACGCCCTGGCCCCGATTACCGTCAATGCCTATGTCGGCAGCGACATCCCCACGGATTTTGTACAGACCAAGTACGACGTGGTAAATCTGTTGAGGGAGTTTGACGTGATGGGCGGCAACCGCGTCCGCGTGAATCTGGAGACCAACGTCGAACCGTTTAGCGAAGCAGCCATTTCGGCCGAGCGTCGATTTGGCATTCGGCCGCTGCAATTCATTTCGCAAAGTCGCGGGGCCATGCGCGAACAACAGGTTATCCTGGGGGCGGCGTTTGCCAGCGGGCGGGATCGGGTGGTGATACCGTTTTTTCCATACGGAACGTCGGTCGAATACGAACTCATACGATCCATCAATACGGTGGCGCAGGCCAAACGGGTCAAAGTCGGGATCGCCCGAACCGACATGTTCATGACCGGCGAAGTGATCACCGTCGGCACGCAGAATGTACCGCTGCCCAAGATGGGATTTGTGCACGAACTGGAAAAACAATACGACGTGGAAGACGTCGATCTGGGCCAACCGCTGTCAATCTGGCTGGACGAAGAATCGTCGCAGGACAAGCAACTTCGTTTCAACGTATTGATCGTCGTGCAACCGTCAAAGATGACGGCTACCGAAATTGAAAACTTGATTGCGGCGATCGAGGCCGGACAGCCCACCTTGATTTTCGAAGACCCCGTGCCGGCGCAGGATTCACTGAATCAACGCATTCGCGGCACCCCCGAGCGGAGGATGATCGCCCGCGGCGGCACGGCGGAACCCGGTGACATTTCCAAACTGTGGAATGCTCTGGGACTGTTCATGTCGGGTCGCCGGGCGGCCAACGGCGTATTCATACCGGATCTGGTGTGGCAAAACGAGAATCCTTATCCCCGCGACCCGTCATTGGACGAACCGGAGACGCTGGTCATCACCGCCGAATTGCGAACCGGTGAGGCCCAAATTAACGAGGCCCATCCGGCCACCACCGGAATTAAAGAGTTGGCGCTGAAATACTGCACCTGTTTCGGCGTGCGTCCCGATTCGAAATACAACCTCGAGCCATTGGTGGTGGCCGAGAACGCCGGGAAGATTCCCTTGGACAGCTGGGCGCGAACGATGCGCCCCGAACAACAACAGGCGCGCAGTCGCGAGCGGGGGGGCGTATTGGCGGGTACCCAGATGATTATCGCCGGCCACATTCGATCGGCCGAAGAGTTCGCCGACATGCAGCCGGGTGATGTCAATTGCGTCTACGTCACGGATATCGATGTGTTTTCGGATGAAATGTTAACGTTGAGAAACTCGCCCGTTCGACGCGGTATTGAATATCGGTTCGATAATATTGCATTTTGCTTGAACCTGGTCGACACGCTGGCCGGCATCGAAGACTACATCGCCATACGCAACCGGCGGCCCAATTACGTGACGTTGCGGCACGTCGAGTCGACGATACGCCAGGCAACCGAAGAGGTCGATGCACAGCTGCAAGAGGATGAAAAGGAATTTCAGATCCGATTCACGGAGGCACGCCAAAACGCCGAAAACGAAGTGCGGTCGCTGCAAAATGAAGTGGAAAAGATGCAAAAGGACCAGGCGGAAGGCAAGGAAGTTGATGCCGTGGTGTTTGAAGCCAAGCGTAAATTGCTGGATCAGGTGGTCCGCGGCGAAAACGATAAACTGCGGCGCATCTCCGAAGAATTGCAAAACGAGCGAAATGAAAAAATCCGCGAAATTCGACTTAGTGCAGAACTTAAGATCCAGGAAATCCAGCGCCGCTATAAACTAGCGGCGGTGCTGCTTCCGCCGATCCCGCCGTTGCTGTTGGGACTGATTGTGTTCACGCGGCGGCGCCTGCGTGAACGCGAAGGGATCTCCAAGGCGCGTCGCCTCAAATAGTCGCCGATTGGTATTGTCGTACAAATTGTGTTTGTTATTAGGGATCCCGACACGTGAAAGCGTTTGTCCCAACCATTGTGATGGCATTGATTGCCCTGATCGCCAGCGGCCTGGCCTACTATTACTATCCCAAACAACTGGCGGAGGTGGTCGAGAATCGCGTGGATCAGCCGCTGTTTCCCGATTCGTATGAGACACGCCAGGTGCGATCGATCAGGATTGTCGGGTTTGACAAGGCACAAGGCGCAATCGAGCGATTACAGCTGGGATTGGTCGGCGGCAGCTGGGTGATTCCGGACAAAAGTAATTTCCTCGCCACCAACGCCGAGCGGATTTCGACGGCCGTCAGTTCGCTGAAGAACTGCATTGTGCTGGAGATGGTCTCCGACCAACAGAAAGACCATGAGAAATACGGCGTGATCGAGCCCGGTGCGGCCACGACGTCGGCCACCGGCATCGGCACCAAAATTGTGCTGGAAGATCGCAACCAGCGGCCGCTGGCCGAGTTGATCGTCGGCGAACCGACGCGCGACGCCGACAAACGTTTCGTTCGTATTCCCGGTCAACCGCAAATCTATGTCGTCAATTTCGACGAGTCGATTTTGGATACCGACTTTTCCAGCTGGATCGTCGGTGACCTGCTGAAATTGTCCACGGCACAGGTACCGTTGGACAACCTCGACCTCGAATCCTACCTGATTCCCACTCAGCAACTGACCAGCGTTTCGTTGGACCAACTCACGAAAAACTACGGGTACCGGGCCGTCGTCAAAAAAGACGCAGAGCAGTTTCTCGTCGATCTGTGGCAACCGACCGACGGCCAACAATTGCCGGAGGAACCCGGCGTCGTCGGCCAAGGGGTCGATATGCAGTCGCTTGGCGGCGTGATCCGCCAGTTGTCATCGTTTGACATTCTCGATGTCAAAAAGAAAAACGAAGAAGCGGCCCAGCACATGGCCAAACCCCAACCTGACGATGCGATCGAGCACTTCAGCAGCCTGGCGGCGGATGGATTTCGCCGTGTTGGTTTCGAAAACGGGCAACACCAGTTCGATGCGGTCGGCGGCGAACTCAAAATGGCCTTTGCCGATGGCGTGGTGTACCGGATTTATTTCGGCAACCTGGCCGGCATCGACGTGACCGACCGCAGCAAGATCAGTCGCTTCATGTTGATCACGGCGGAGCTAAACGAATCGGCGATTCCCATGCCAAAAAAACCGGGGTCCGATGCCGTCGGCGAAAGCGAAACCAGTGCCGACAGCCAGTCCCAATCGGCCGCGACGACAAACGGTGAAAATCAGGAACCGGAAAAACAAGATTCGGGGGACAACGAACAAGAAAAACAGCAGGAGCCGGCCGAGCCCGCTCAACAAGTTGACGACGAACAGCAACGTGAATACCAGCGGCAACTCAACACCCGCGAACAAATCATCAACGTGGCCCGGCAACGTGTCAGCATCATCAATCAGCTGCACGCCGATTGGCTATACGTGGTCAGCGAAAATGCCATTCGCAATCTGTTTCCAGAACCTGACAAGCTCGCCGCGCCGGCCGGCCGCTAATCGAGCAGCGAAGGCCTCCGCTGACGATCGGCAGTGACGGCAGCGCCGTGTGGGCCGCACCCAATGGGCAACTGGGTGGGCTTTCTACTGGTGTATTTGGCATGTGGATGAAAACGCGCTGGAGGGGTACGATGGCGTGCGCAGTTTTCGGCATTGGGCCGACGCGTTTTCTCAGTTTTCAACTTGGTTTGGGTCGATCCAATGGCCAAAAAACCAAATCCAGGAGCCTTTCGGCTGATTCGCAATCGCATCATTGCGGGTCTGTTCGTGGCATTGCCGCTGTTCATTACGTTTCTAGTCATCGACTGGATTTACCGCTTGCTGTTGCATAACGTGATTGGCCCCATCGCGCGGCAATTGTTGCGGATCTGGTTTCCCGAGTCCGCCGGTCAGATCTTGCCATTTTGGGTCGAGTACGTCGTGGCTCCACTGGCGGCGATTTTAGTCGTGTTGGGATTTTTGTTCATCGCCGGCATGTTGTTTCGCTCGCGGTTGCACCGGTTGATGGACTGGTTTTTGCTGAATGTGCCAGGCGTAAACGTGATTTACTCGGCGGTCAAAAACGTAATCGATGCCATCGCCCACACGCCGACCGACGAAGAAAAATTCAAACGCACCGTGCTCGTCGAATTCCCGCATCCGGGTATGAAAGTCCCCGCGTTTGTCACGTCGGAATGCACCGACCGGGTGACGGGTGAGCGCGTGCTTAGCGTGTATGTGCCCACCACGCCGGTGCCGACGTCCGGATACATGTTGTTGGTTCCGGCCAGCGACGTGATCGACCTGGATTGGGATCTCAACGAGACGTTGCAGGCGATAGTCTCCGGTGGCATTACCATGCCCAGTCAGGTGACCTACCGCAAAGTCGAATGACGAGTCGATCGTATTCCGCGGGATCGGCAAATCGCCAATCAAAAGGGAACTGCAAGTTGCCCACGTACGAAGTCAACTTTGATGGAATCGTCGGTCCAACGCACAGTTACGCCGGATTGTCCTACGGCAACTTGGCTTCCGCGGCACACGAGCACCAGGCGTCCAATCCCCAGGCGGCAGCCTTGCAAGGGTTGGACAAAATGCGATTTGTTCACGAACTGGGCGTGCGACAAGCGGTCCTGCCGCCGTCGCGCCGCCCGCGACTGGACGTACTGCGTCGTTTGGGATTTGCCGGCAGCGACGCCGAGGTGATTGAGGCGGCCGGCCGCACCGATCCGGCCCTGCTGGCTGCCGTGTACAGCGCCTCCAACATGTGGACCGCCAACGCCGCCACCGTGTCACCGTCGGCTGATTGTGCCGACGACCGTCTGCATCTCACGCCGGCCAACCTGGTGAACTCGTTGCATCGCGCGATCGAGGCCGAGGAGACCAGCCAGGTCCTGCGAGTGATTTTTGACGACGAGCAACACTTTATGGTGCACGAACCGTTGCCACCGGGATTGACGCTCAGCGACGAAGGGGCCGCCAATCACAGCCGATTGTGCCGCGAGTTTGGCGAGCCGGGCTGCGAGCTTTTCGTGTACGGTCGCGACGCGCTGGATGCCAGCCAGCCGCGGCCACAACAATTTCCCGCTCGTCAAACGCG